>NZ_NWTH01000062.1:0-16710 GCF_002531555.1 Sinorhizobium sp. BJ1 | reverse complement strand
GAGCGCGATTCAGATCACGACGGCGGCCGGCATCACGACGGTTCTCGATCTCCTGGCCGATAGAAAACTGCCTCAGAAGGGCTTCGTTCGGCAGGAGGAAGTCACACTTGCGGATTTCCTGAACAACCGCTTTGGCCGGGTCTACGATCCGGAGGCCATGCGCCTGAAGAAGGCGAACACAGACACTTCTGGTGAACAGGGTGCTCTCGATAGGAAGTTTGTCCGAGCGCAGCCGTGACGTTAGCCCCACCAATCCGTGGGCAATCGGCTGTCTGTAACGCCCCCGCGGCAGCAGAGGCAACCGAAGCCGATGAACACTGTCCCTGCGTACAAAGTTGCGCAGGAAAAATTTCGGAGTAGCGGGTGATTTGATGGCTTACAGTGGAATTGGCAAAAGCAGCAGCATCGGCAAACATATCTGGATTTATCCTGTCATTGAGAGGGCGCTTCGGTTATCGGGACTGAAGTCGGGGGACAAAACCGTTATTCTGACCGATGTGAACCGGAGCCAAAGCATCTTTGATGCATTCTACGCTGCAGCCGGCAACATCTGCAACGGCGTATTTGCGGTCGTCCAAAGGCCGCTTTCCGGGGCGCATGATGAAAAAAGCAGGGAGCCAGATGGCGTTATCCTTGAGCTCCTGAAACAGTGTGATTTCATCGTCGACCTGCCAACCACCCATTGGTGCTATACGCGTGCCTACAACGAGGTTTTGGATGCAGGTGTGAAGGTGCTGCTGAGTTGCTCGGACGAAGAGTTACTGCACAGGCTTGCACCGGATGAGGCGGTGATCAGGCGGACGCGCAAGGCGGCCAACCTGCTTACCCAAGGCAAGATGTTGCGTATAACGTCAGCCCTCGGCACTGAACTCACGATGTCTGTGGATGGACGCGTGGGCAATGCCCAATGTGGCGCAATAGGCGAAGGGTACCGCTGGGACAATTTTCCTTCTGGGCTTACGGAAATTGCACCGATTGAAACAAGTCTCCACGGGAGGCTAGTCATCGCACCTGGCGATTTGATCATTGAACTCGAAAGAAGAATTGCGGAACCAATATCTTGCACAATAGAAAATGGCGAAATCGTCGCGATTGAAGGCGGAGTGGATGCGCGCAATCTCCGTGCCTGGTTTGACCAATGGGATGACCGCGCGGTGCGTACCGTGGCGCACACCGGATTTGGAACAGATCCGCGCGCGACTCTTTTTTCGTCGGAAGCGATGGACTGGGAGAGCTATGATGGCGGCATTAACTTGGCCTTCGGTGCCAATTGTTCGCGTTTCCTTGGCGGGAGGAACATGGCACGCGCGCACATCGACATTATCCTTTTGAATTGCGACTTCTACGTGGATCAAACGCGATTGGTCCGAGCCGGAAAGACCCTACTGATAGACTGAGATTTGGCGGTCTCAGCCACCTATTTCATGCATGTTGGATCGCGAATCGCGAAAATTCCGTCTGCACGACGCAGCACGACGCGGCGCGGCTTCGGTCCTTGGTTTCGGTGACGCTGGTCGTACGGGCGATCCACTGGGCGCCTTAGCCGAAAAAGCTGGCTTCATCGCACATGCCAAATCCATGCCTCTGCAGACGCGATCACTGTTGCGCCTTGACCTATTTCCAATTTTTGCAACTTTGCCCTCTCCGGCAATCCTGACGTCGTGGCTGCGCAAACCTCAATCGGCACGGCGGATGGTTTGAAAGTAACCGGCCGACCGCGCAGATTTCGCCCTGACGCGAGCGATGAGTTCCTCGTCGTCGACAAAGCTGTGGAGGAATTCGTTCCAGGCTTCGGGCGAACGGCGAGCAGCGGAGAGCATCTGGTTGAGCATCATCGATGCCATCGTCTGTCAGTGCGGTGATTGTCTCATCGTCACCGTGCACGACGCTGATGATATTCCCATAGGTCAGATTGTCGGAATTGCTGACGATAGCCTTAAGGAGTTCCAGGTCCTCGCCGAGCATTTCGGCGACATGGTTGATGGTGAAGACGTAGGTGATGGTGGCCATCAGGCGGCCTCGGCGCAGATGATTGCCACAGGTGCCCAGTTCCATATGTGGACGGCTCCCTGTTGCAAGGGTTTTCTGCAGATATTTTGATCGGATCGCTTGCTTCCACTATGTACGGCCTTTGTGTGTGGTCGCACATGACCACTGGCCAAGATGGTTTCCGCAACGCGCGTTCCTAACACGGCAACGACCTTAAAAGACCACTGGAACTGACGGAGTGTCACGCGTCTTGGATCGATCGATCGCACCATCTGTTCTCCCTTGCAAGTTCTCAGCACAGCATCAGCTCAACACGGCACGGCAACATTGATAGCACTTGCCGTGATGGCCAATCTCCTAAATTAAAATGTGAGCGCAACGAATGGCCCACGGCTTTCGTGATTGACTAAATAGGTTTCTGGCTCTCGGTCAGAACTTCTGTTTTGCCCGCTTCGGCATAAAGTAGGTTCGGATATTGACGAGTGCTTCGGCGACGTCAGCAGCATCCTGGCTTGTCGCTTTCCGTTTTGTCTCGCCGAGCTTGCGGATGGGCGCGATGATATCGCCAGTCCCGGCATGACCTCGAAGAACCGGCTGCCAAAGCCTCGGCGCGTATCCTGTTCCCAACAAAAAGCAGAGGTCCCAATCGAACTGATCAAAGGTCTGATCATCGATCCTGGTGAACCTGGGCCGGTGGTCCTTCGGTCTTTCGGAAAGGCTCGCCGAGATGCGGTTATACTCCGCAACGATCGTCTGTACGGCCCGATGTTCTGTTGTCTCCATCGGCAGGTTCAGGGCATCCGGACCGGTCAGTTCCGGGATCCATTTGCGTGGGTCGATGAACTTCGGGCCGATGATGAGAGCCGTAAGATAACCATCGAGACCGCTCATTGACCAGATTGGCGATGCTGGACGACGTGCCCTGATAAACGCTTCGAACGCCTCATCATCAAGCTTCGGTCGTGCGGTCGTCTTACCCTGGTTGTCGTGCGTCATGCCGCCCGTCGCTCCTGCTCTGTCATCGCCTCGCGCTCAGCCTTCCAGTTCCAAGGGAGGAGACTTTCCATCTCGCTGGCTTTCACTTTGCCGGAGATGATGCGTTCCAGCACATCGGCAAGCCAGACCTCGGGGTACACCATTCAATTTACAGGTGTTGACGAGTGATGCGAGGACCGCGAAGGTCTTGCCACCGCGCTCGTTGCCCACGAACAACGAATTCTTCCTCGTCAGGGCCACCGATTTCATCGAACGCTCGACCACATTGGAGTCCACCTCGATCCGGCCATCCTCCAGGAAGGCTGCCAGTCCGCTCCAGTGGTTGAGCGTGTAGGTGACTGCCTTGCCAAGCGCCGACTTTGACGACACCTCTTCGCGCAGTTCGGTGATCTGGGCCTTCAGTTCTCTCATGATGGGCGCTGCCTCGCGGCGCCGCACCCTCAGCCGGGTATCGTCATTCTCGCCGCGCAGTTTCGCCTCGATGCGATAGATCTCGGCAATCCTGGCCAGGATCGACAGCGCCTCCGAAGAGCCGGTCAGCTTGACGACATCGACGAACTTGCGCCGCGCATGGGCAAGGCAGAACGCCAGCCGCATGGGCGCGACATTGCTCTTCCCCCGGCGCTTGGCCAACGTTTTATAGGCTTGGTACCCATCCACTTGAAGCACGCCGCCAAAGGACGACAACTGCCCCTCGACCTCGCGAGCGCTGCGGCTTTCCGCAAAAGTATAGGCCACCGCTGGCGGCGCCGGACCATTCCATGGCCGGTCGTCGACGGCTTGCGCCCAGAGTTGGCAGACCTTGGTGCGTCGCCCCGGATCGAGCCGCGGAAGCGGCGTCTCGTCACAGAACACCCTTGGCTGGGAGCGGATGAAGGCGGTGAGAGCATCGTAGAGAAGTTCAAGCCACCAGGCGATCCGTGTCACCCAGGCGCCAAGCGTGCCGCGATCGATGATCACGCCGCAGGAGGCAAGCATCTGCGCCTGGCGATGCAGCGGCAGATGCCAGGCAAACTTCGAAACGGCGACATGGGCGGCAAAGGCCGTAGTCACCATGCCGCCATCCATTACGCGCGGCGGTGCGGGCGCTTGCACAATGACGCTTTCGCAGGCTCGGCATGCGTAGCGCGGCCGGATCGTCCGTTTAACCCGGACGACCGCCGGCACGATGTCGAGCGCTTCGCTGACATCCGTGCCGATGCAATGAAGCTCGAACGAGCAGCACGGGCAAACCTTGCTCTCGGGCTCGATGACCTCTTCATACCGGGGAAGATGCTTGGGTAAACGACCGATATTGCGGGACGGCGATCGCCGTGCCTGCGTTGTCCCCTCGGTGACGGGCGCAACATCATCATTGGCAGCTTCGGGAATGTCGCTGAGATCGCCAAGATCGAGCGTCGCCTGCGTCGGGTCGATCTTCGTTATCTTCTCCGACTTCGCCCCAAAGAGCTGTTGCTCCAGGAAGGCAACGCGCGCTTTGAGATCGGCATTCTCTTCGTCGAGCGAGAGAATGATCCGGGTCAATTGCGCAGCATCCTGAGGCAAGGGGGTGGGTCGAAGCGGCATGACAGACCCTACCACATGAGCCTGAATCTGCAAACAAATCCAATAGGATCAGCCTACTTTTGAAGGCCGCTTCACCGCGTTTCGTTTGACCCGCGTCCAGTCAATGCCGGCCAGCAAAAGCGAGAACTCCTGGCTACTCATCTGCATCGCGCCATCGCGGATCGGTGGCCAAACGAACTTGCCCGCCTCCAGCCATTTCGTCGCCAGGATTATGCCTGATCCGTCCCAATAGATGCAGCGAAGGCGATCGAGACGCTTGGCGCGGAACACGAACACGTCGCCACAATAGGGATCGGCCGCAAGCGCTGACGCCACCAAGGCCACAAGCCCATTCATGCCGCGCCGGAAGTCGATCGGCTGCGTCGCCACCATGATCTTCACGCTATTCGGCGAAAGTCCGATCACCGGCGTCCTCGCAACGCCGCCACCATCGCCTGCGCCAATTCGGGCGCCACCGAGCCGATCACGGTCATGCGCGCGCCAGCAATCTCGATCTCAATACGACCCGCGGCGTAGTGGGCCACATCCGACGGCGAACTCTCGGAAGACGTTCTATCGCCAACCACCGTCACCGGCACGAACATCGCCTGCTGCGCGCAGGCTTTCGCGGATCGTTGAGAGGTCAGTCCGGCTTCGCGACGCCAGACGTTCAGCAGACCGCGATTGACGCCCCAGCGCCGGGCAATCGCCGAGATGTTCACATCGGGCTCTGCGCTTTCCGCAAGGATCCGCGCCTTCTCCTCGTCAGTCCAATTCCGCCGCTGGCGCCGACCGGTGATCACCTCGATCCGACGATACCTTCCCTCATGCCTGGCTTCATGCATGGCTTCAAGCATGGCATCAGCGCGATCTCCAACCATTCCGTTCCGCTCCTGTCGATGAAGGAGCTTTTCTCGCGGCCTCAATCACAAAAGAAAAGGTGGGATGTTCGTCGCGCTCACATTAAAATGTTGCGCCTTGTCCTTCTGTACGCCTGTATGTCTCGCCGCTCACCATGAGCTTCCAAGCAATACGGGCGATCTTGTTGGCCAGCGCCACGGCCACCAATTTTGGTTTCTTCCGGTGCAGGAGTTCGATGAGCCATCGGGAAGCATGCCTGCTCTGACGTGCTGAAGAAGAGCAGTCGCGCCGACCACTAATATGCTCCTCAGCATTTCGTCACCGGCACGGGTGATCACCCCAAGCCTGACCTTGCCTGCAGTCGAATGGTCTTTTGGCGTGAGCCCTATCCAGGCGGCAAAATCTCGACCAGATCTAAACAGCCGCGGATCTGGGGTCTTCATCATCAAAAGCGATGCGCCGACAGGCCCGACACCCGGAATTTCGGCCAGGCGCTTGCTGCATTCATCGGAGCGATGCAACGCGGTCAGTTTTTCCTCGACCGCCTTCGTTTCGGCAAGCAAGTCGCGATACTCAACGCCATGCATGGCAAAAAGCTCGCGGGCCAATGCAGGCAGGGATTGATCAGTCGCAATCCGCTCCAGCAACGGTTCGATTCGGCACCTGCCTTTGGCCGCCGCGATACCGAACTCCATGGCAAACCCGCGTATGGCATTGGCGAGCTGCGTTCGATTGCGAATGAGTCTCTCTCGCAGACCGACCAGCATCAATGCCGCCTGCTGGTCCGCAGTCTTCACCGGCACGAACCGCAGGGTGGGTCGGCTCATCGCCTCACACAAAGCCTCAGCGTCCGCCGCGTCGTTCTTGCCGCGTTTGACGTAGGGCTTTGCCAATTGAGGCGCGATCAATTTCACCTCATGCCCGAACGAACTTAACAGCCTCGCCCAATGATGAGAGCCTCCACAGGCTTCGAGTGCGATCGTGGTCGGTGGCATTTTCTCGAAGAATTTCACCATCTCCCTACGCGAAAGCTTCTTGCGAAGGACTGGTTGCTCGACTGCGTTCACGCCATGCAATTGGAAAACGCTCTTTGACGTATCCATGCCAATTCGGATAATCTCTTCCACGGACGGTCTCCCTCGATTGAGCTTTCAACGAACTCATTCTGGCACATTGCGATGCCGTTGGGAGCCGTCCACCCCAACACGGCAGCAGTTCGTCGAGGCGATTGATCTTGTGATCCGTAACCGCCCGATTGTCACCGCCTCCCGGCGATCGTCGTGATGGCCTAAGACACGTGTTTAACGACGTCGTTAACGACGTGTCTTAGGCGAGGTATGGGATGCAGATCGATATTCTGGGGCAGGAACGTCGTCGTCGGTGGCGCGACGAACAGAAGCTCGAGATTGTCATGTCGGTTGGGATCGACGGGGCGACGGTTACTGAGGTTGCGCAGCGACACGATGTGACGCGGCAGCAGATTTACACCTGGCGTAGTGAGCTGAAGAAGCAGGGACTTTTGCCGTCTTCTGCGAATGCGGTGTTTGTTCCCGTCGACATGAGTGTCGTGCAGACCGAGCACCATGGGGATCATCAGGATCGATCTGGGATGATCGAGTAGCGATTGCCCCGCGGTCGCAGTCTTTGCTTTGGCAGCGGGGTGGATTCCGCCACCCTGACGCGGCTCATCCGGGCGGTGGAGTCAGCATGATTGGACCGGGGACGGGCGTTCGGGCGTACCTTGCTTGCGGGGTTACGGACATTGCAGAGCGTTTTTAGCGCACCGTCGCCATCGGCCTCGGCGCGCTGGTCAACATCGATACCGCGACGCCACGCTAAAAACGCTCTGCATTATGTGGTGCACCACATAACCGCAAAGGAATAGAGGGCCTAGCTGCGCTGGCGCAGGACGTGTTGCGCCAGAAGCCGACCGGGGGCGCGGTCTTCGCCTTTCGAGGCAGACGTGGTGACGTTTGAAGCTCCTTTATTTTGATGGGCAGGGCTTCTGCTGTATTACAAAATTCTGCAAAAGGGGCGTTTCCCATGGCCTTCGGCGGCCGATGGAACGGCTCGGCTGACGTCCGCGCAGATGGCGATGTTATGGGAAGGAATTGATTGGCGGCGTCCAAACTGGGGCGCACCACCGGCACGTGTCTTTTATCTCACTGAATCTTATTGTTTTTATGGCAACTCGTCCTGAATTTGATAGTCAGGCTCATGTCGAACGCGAGCCGATGATCCCGCCTTTCTGAAGGCGATGAGGCGATGATTGCTGCCTTGCAGGCGGAAAATGCGAAGATGTCGGTGACGTTGCGGGCGCACGAACCAATTGATCCAGGACCTGCGGCTACGCATCGCCAGGCTAAGGAAACAAGCCTTCGGCAGAATCCTCCGAGAAGATCGAGCGCGAAATCCAGCAGTTGGAACTGGCGCTGGAGGATTTGTTGATCGCAGCGTCGGAAGAACAGCACCAAAAGACGAGGACAATGAGATCGTCCCGGAGGCGTCCACGGATCCTTCCAGGGAGAGGGTGATCCGCAGACGTCCGCGTGTATCAGACAAAGCAGTGCGCGAGCGGAGGGAACTCGATCCCGGCACAGTCTGCCCCGATTGCGGGGGAGAACTGCGCTTGGTGGGTGAAGACGCCAGCAAGATCCTCGACATGATCGCCGCAAAGATGGAGGTGATCGAGGTCGCCCGGCTGAAGAAGTCCTGCCGCTGCTGCGAGAAGATGGTGCAGTTGCCAGCCCCCAGCCGTCCGATACAGGGCAGCATGGCGGGTGCCGGCCTTCTGGCCTATGTCCTGGTCTCGGCGGAGACCTGAAGGCCGGCGGCCCCGGCGACATTCGGCTCGAAGTCGGCGTGAACCTGAACCAGGCTTTTACACGGAACGTGGGAACCTGTTGTCCTAATGTGAAGGGAGAAGACCGAGCGGGCGATCCCCGTGAGGTCCAGAGTACCGATGCAGGGCACAGGGGCAGAACAGCTCGTAGTAGGGATGAAGGTCCTGTAATGGGACTGGACCGAAGGGGCTGTGGTGTTCAGTCTTGGCATGCGGCCAACCGGTGACGGGAGGAGTCGCATGAACAAGGCAAAGCCGTTCGACATCCCCAAGCGGGAGGTTTGGGAAGCCTTCAAGCGTGTGAAGGCCAACCAGGGAGCGGCTGGGGTAGATGGGCAGTCAATCCAGGACTTCGAGGTTCGGCTTGTCTTGCCGACGAAGCCGAAACCCTGGCACGTCTCGATGCCTGGAACCAACCGATCCATCGCATCCGTGGCCGGATCGAGAAGATCTTCGGCACCTGGAAGCGAAGCTATGGTCTTCGACGCATGCGATGGCGCGGGCTTGCCAAGGCCGCCATGCAGATCCGCCTCACCGCCATCGCCTACAACATGAATCGAAGTTTGAAGATCGTTGCCGCTGCCGGATAGGCGACGAAACACCACGCCCTCCGATCGGCCGCCTTCTCAAGGTGGACGTGGCGATGCCGCAACCGCAACCGCACATTTTCCTCCATCCGGAGAAAAATACAGCAACTTCAATCGCAAGACCTACCCGCGCACAGGTCTCATCAGCCCTAAAAGGCGCGATTATATGAGTATCGCTCATAGACTAGTGACTATTATAGCTTTGTAAGCTGAACCAAGAACTCTCAAATTACAGTCGTGCAATCAAACATCTTGACCGGCCGGTTGCTATCTTCGCCGGGCTGGATCGTTACAGCTTTGGAGGTCTGCGCCGTGAGCACCGTCGAAAAATACATACCCTCTCAGCGTGAGCAAGAATTTCTCAGCAAAGTCGTCAATGGAAAGTACGACCGGCAGATCATCACCGGTATAGCCAAGTTTGCCAGTGATGATGTCCCGCAAGACATGCAAGGGTTCTATTCACCGGAAGAAATCGACGAGATCGTCAGGCTGAAGGGAAGTGAGAGAGATCTGGAGGCTCGCATGCCTATCAAGATCACTCGACATTATTTCGAGCAGGCTCAATACAGCCGGTCGATGCAAACGTTGGTTAAGGCAAGCCCAAAGGAAACTTACGATCTCGATGGCGCCGAGGACCCGGGCAAACAGATGACCTACAGTCCGCGCGAAGGGCTGATCCACAAGTACGAACTCGGCCTACTCTACGTCGCCGCAACATGCTCTGCGCACTGTCGCTTCTGTTATCGGGAGGAACTGATCGGTCGCAAGGAGATCACCCGCGAGGACGGAACAGTTGCTCCGAAAGGTTTGGCGCAGCTCGGCGAAATTGTCGAATACATTCGCGAGCACAACATGTTTGTGACTGCGAACGGTGGACGACATCCCGAGACCGGTCGCGAAAAACTTCGTGAGATCTTGATGTCGGGCGGCGACCCCATGGTTCTCGGGAACAAGAATATCGCTGCTTGGCTGGCCGGCCTCGCTGAGGCGGGGGTCGAAAATATCCGCATCGGGACCAAAGAACTCGCGTTCCATCCGCAGCGGTTCGATCAAGCTTTCCTTGCAATGCTTGATGCCTTTCATGAGGCCTATCCGGAGGTTAGCCTTCGACTGATGGTGCACTTCAACCATCCTGACGAGTTTCTTCGGAAGACCCCAGATGGCGGATATATCGACAATCCAGGCGGCGGGCTTGAATGGATAGCGGAAACGCGAAGGGCGGTGAAGGAGCTTGCTCGGCGCGAGTGGATCACCATTCACAATCAGTCGCCGATCATCCGTGACATCAACGACGACGCCGATGCGCTGCGGATCATGCAACGCGAGATGCTCCGAAACGGCGTCTACAACCACTACTTCTTTTGCGGTCGCGACATCATTGGCCACAAAGCGTTCAATGTTCCGATCGAACGGGCCTGGCAGATCCTGAACGAGTCGCAGAAGGGCCTGTCCGGCGTAGAGGCGCATGCGCGGCTTTCGATCACTCACTACAAAGGCAAGACCGAAGTTGCCGCGGTGACAAACGAACCTGTGCCGGGTGTCCCAGGCGGTGAAAACGGCGTTGTGATCTTCAAACTCCTGCGCTCGTCCGCGAATGCGCAGGACCGGTGCAAGGTGACGATCGTTGGCAGAAACCCGGAGGCGATCTGGTTCAGCGGCTATGATGACCGTGTCATCTTCGATGAGGCCGGACTCTACTCAATGTACGGGATCAAGCCCGCAATTCTCCAGGCCGCGGAGTAGCAGGTGGATAGGGAGATCGACCTTTTCAAACTGCATAAGGGAGGCGGACTTGACCTATGTCGTCACTGAGAACTGCATCAAATGCAAATATACCGACTGCGTCGATGTTTGCCCGGTCGCCTGCTTCTACGAGGGGGCCAACTTCCTCGTCATTCATCCCGACGAATGCATCGACTGCGACGCCTGCGCACCGGCGTGTCCGGCAAACGCGATCTACCGGGACACGGATCTACCAGCTGATATGCGGCACTTTTTGCAGCTAAACGAAGAGCTATCGCGTTTGTGGCCCAGCATCACGGAGTCGAAGAGCCCGCTCGCCAACGCCGCAGAATGGGACGGTGTCCAAGACAAGCTTAGGCATTTGGAGCGTTAGCCGTTATAGGAGAGGCACATGGACGCGAAGTTGCAAACAGAACTATCCAGAAGTGCAGCCCTATTCGAGCGTGCGAAGGCGGTAATGCCAGGAGGGTGCAGCAGAAACACGATTTTGCGTAAACCGCACCCGATCTATGCCCAGCGCGGGCAAGGGTGCTACATCTATGATGTCGAGGGCGTCCGTCGCATCGACTTCGCGAACAATGTCGCATCCCTCATTCACGGGCACGCCTATCCGGCTATGATTGCCGCCGTCAGCGACCAGTTGCGACGAGGAACCGCCTTTACGGTCGGCACGGAAGCCGAGATTGAATTTGCCGAACATATGTGCGGCAGAAATCCAGCCTTCGAGCGAATTCGTTTCGTCAATTCAGGAACCGAAGCGGTTATGGCGTGTCTAAAGGCCGCGAGGGCATTCACCGGGCGGCCGAAAATCGCAAAAGTTGAGGGCGCTTATCACGGCCTTTACGACTATGCCGAAGTGAGCCAGACGGCCAAGCCGGAGAATTGGGGACAGCCGGAACAGCCCTCAAGCGTGGCGGTTTCGCGCGGGACGCCCCAAGGCGTACTCGACGACGTAGTTGTGATCCCGTTTAACGACGTGGAACGGGCTCTCGCGATACTCGAGCATCATCGCGAAGAGTTAGCTTGCGTCCTGATGGACCTGCTGCCCCATCGCATCGGCGTTATACCGGCCGCTGAGGATTTCGTACGTGCGTTGAGACGCTGGACCGAAGAGAATGGCGCGCTCCTGGTGTTCGATGAAGTGATCACATTCCGATCCAAAGTCGGAGGAGCGCAGCAATGGTATGATGTCCAACCCGATATCACTGCCTTGGGCAAGATGATAGGCGGCGGTTTCCCCGTCGGGGGTATCGCCGGACGTGCCGAAGTAATGGAAGTCATGAACCCGTTGGACGGCCCTGCGCCCTTTCCGCTTTATGGCACATTCTCCGCAAACCCGGTCACGATGACTGCTGGCCACGCGGTAATGAAAACGTATGATCAGGAAGTCGTCGAAAGGCTCAATGCTTTGGGTGACCGCGCCCGCAACTTGATCACTGAGGCAATCAGGATTGCGGATGTGCCCGCGTGTGTCACCGGTCGCGGATCGATTTTTCGGATTCACCTAGCCGAGTATGCGCCAGAGAACTATAGGCAGGCCTACCTCTCTCCTGACAAGGCCGCGATTTTGGCAAAATTTGTCGGGCATCTTTTCGACGGAGGTCTCGTTGTCGTCGAAACGGGAACTGGGTTCCTCTCCACGGCGATGTCGGAGCTGGACATTGATACTATGGCGGCAGCGGTTCTTGAATCGCTCCGCAAAATCAAGCCTCTCATGTAAATGGATTTTCGCGGTCGGTTCCGAAGGCGACACACGCAAGGCAGGGCGAGGATTGTGCCCGGCCGCGACGGAGGCTTTTAATGGACAAGACAATCGCGAGTTTGGCGGAGGCGGTGGTCGGCATTGGCGACGGCGCGACCGTCATGATCGGCTTCGGCGGGTCAGGCATGCCAATCGAGCTCATTCATGCGCTGATCGACCGCTTTTCAGGCGACAGGCAGCCCGAACAACCTGACGGTCATCAACAACAATCCAGGCAACGGCAGCATCGGCATTGCAGCGATGATCGATGCGGGCATGGTGAAGAAGATGGTCTGCTCCTTCCCGCGCTCCTCCGATCCGCGTGCCTTCACCGAGCGCTATCTCGCCGGCGAGATCGAGCTGGAACTGGTGCCGCAGGGCACGCTTGCCGAGCGCATCCGCGCCGGCGGCGCCGGGGTCCCGGCCTTCTACACGCCGACCGGCTACGGAACGGAATTGGCCGAGGGCAAACCGACGGCCGAGTTCGACGGCCGCAAATATGTGCCGGAACGCTGGCTGAAGGCCGATTTCGCCATCGTGAAGGCGCATCTCGGCGACAGCCGCGGCAACCTCACCTACAACAGGGCCGGCCGCAACTTCAATCCGCTCATCTGCATGGCCGCAACCACGACCATTGCGCAGGTCTCCGAGATCGTACCGCTCGGCGGCATCGATCCGGGACAGGTCGTCACCCCCGGCATCTTCGTCGAACACGTCGTCGCGGTTGCGAACCCGCAGCAAGAAGAAGCCCTCATCCGCGCAGGAGCGGTCTACGCATGACCGCCGATACAAGCACGATCGACACTCGCGAAGACATCAAGCTTTCGAACGCCCAGATCGCCTGGCGCAGGACATTTTCGACGGCGCCTATGTCAATCTCGGCATAGGCTTCCCCGAAACGGTCGCCCGCTACCAGCCGGAGGGCCGGCAGGCGATATTCCGCACCGAAAACGGCATTCTTGACTTCGGCGAGGCACCGCCCGAGGGCCAAGAGGACTGGGATCTCATAAATGCCGGCAAGAAGGCGGTGACGCTGAAGCCCGGCTCGGCGTTCTTCCACCACGCCGACAGCTTCGCGATGGTTCGCGGCGGCCATCTCGATGTCGCTATCCTCGGCGCCTAGCAGGTGGCCGAAAAACGGTGACCTCGCCAACTGGCGAGTGGGCACGAAGGGCGTGCCCGCCGTCGGCGGCGCGATGGATCTCGCGCATGGAGCGAAAAAGGTCGTCGACATCACCGAACATGTTACCAAGAAGGGCGAGCCAAAGCTCGTCGAACGCTGCACCTTCCCGCTCACTGGCGTCGGCTGCATCACCCGCATCTACACGAGCCACGCCGTCGTCGACATCGTTAGGGGCCGCTTCGTGCTGCGCGAGAAGCTTGCCGCTATGTCATTCGACGAATTGCAGGCAATGACCGGGGCGAAGCTGCATGTCGAGGGCGACGTCGCCAATCTCGACGTGCCGGCGCTTTCGCGCCGACGACCTCGGCGCCGTGCCCCCTGAAGGCGCTGATGGCACGCAACGGCTCCGTCGACTGGTAGGCCTCAATGATGTGATCTTCGGCTGCGCCAACCAGGCGGGCGAGGATAATCGCAACGTCACCCGCATGTCGCTGCTGCTCGCCGGGTTTCCCGTCACCGTTACCGGCACGACGATCAATCGGCACTGCGGCTCAGGCCTGGACGCTGTCATCACGGCGGCGCGCGCCGTCAAGTCCGGGAAGGCCGAGCTGATGATCGCCGGCGGCGTGGAAAGCATGAGCCGCGCGCCCTTCGTCATGCCCAAGGCTGAGACCGCCTTCTCGCGCAACGCCAAGATCCACGACACCACCATCGGCTGGCGCTTCGTCAATCCGCTGATGAAGAAACAGTACGGCGTCGATTCAATGCCCGAGACCGGCGAGAACGTCGCGGAAGACTTCCGTGTAACGCGCGAGGACCAGGACGCCTTTGCGGTCCGCAGCCAGGCGGCGGAAGCGCAGTCAAACGGCCGGCTGGCGAACGTGATTACGCCCGCCACAATCCCGCAGCGCAAGGGCGACCCGTTCTTCGTCGACAGGACGAGCATCCCCGCGCCACGATGCTGGAAGAGCTCGCCAAGCTCAGCACGCCGTTCAAGAAGGAGGGCGGTACGGTAACGGCCGGCAATGCTTCTGGCGTCAACGACGGCGCGGGGGCCCTGATCGTCGCGTCGGAAGCGGCGGCGAAGAAACACGGCCTCACCCCGATCGCCCGCGTGCTCGGCGGCGCGACCTCCGGCGTTCCGACGCGCATCATGGGCATCGGTCCGGCGCCGGCCGCGAAGAAGCTGATGCAGCGTCTCGGGATGAAACAGGAGCAGTTCGACGTGATCGAACTCAACGAGGCCTTTGCCTCCCAAAGCCTAGCGACGCTTCGCAATCTCGGCATCGCCGATGACGACGTGCGCGTCAACCGCAACGGCGGTGCGATCGCACTCGGACATCCGCTCGGCATGTCCGGAGCGCGCATCACTGGGACAGCGGCACTGGAACTTCAGGTGTCGGGCGCACGCCGTTCACTGTCGACCATGTGCATCGGTGTCGGACAGGGCATCGCAGTCGCGCTCGAACACATCTGATTCTGTTAGATTGAGCTTGTTTGCTCCATTGGAACGGCAGTTGGCGTTGACATGCAGTTATGGTGTGCCTTCCAGGGTTTACAAAGTGATTGGTCATTCGTCCGACCGAGGACACCGGAGACGTCCCCGTCCCCGTCCCCGCTTCCCCACAAGTGGAGACCGCTCCCGCCACCCTTGTCCAGCGCCGCGCCGCTTTGAAGATGACGAGGCCGACGAAGAAGACGCCGGTGTGGTGTGATCCGCTTGGACCGGGACATCGCGGCAGAATGCCTCCGATGACCTGGACGCGCTAGAGGCCGAAAACCGCCGTCTGAAGGCGTTGTGGCGCACACCTTCATGCCGAGAATACACAGCTCGAAGACATGCTGGCGTGCTGGCCTTGATTATGTTCGCCCGTGTCCGCTTGCAAGTTGCGTTGCGGCTGAAAATGGCGCCGCACTGATCACTACGACGCGCTATGCGAACGAAAAGTCAATATCGACTTAATAGCCTTGCTCTTGAGAGGTTGCCAAGTTGTAGCGCCGCGCCGTCGAGATTAGCCAAGTCGAGAACGCGTTTACCAGCGGGTTCACATCGCCTGCCGCGCTGACGATGAAATAGCTGTTATTCGTCTTCAGGGGTGTGTCGTTTATCGGGACCAAGATACCCTGATGGAGTTCTTGTTCGATTAGATATTTCGGCAGGAGTGCGACGCCGAGCGAGGCTGCGGCAGCCGAGATGACCATAGAAAATTGATCGAAATGTCGGCCACTCAGGAGCCGCTTGTCACTAATTCCCTTCATCGCGAACCAGTCAATCCAGGCGCTTTCGCGGGTTATCAGATGCAGTAGTGGTGCCGCCGCGAGGTCGGCAGGCTCGGCTAGTGGGTGCGTATCACGGAACTTTGGAGACGCAACGGGTAGAATTTCTTCATCGAACAATTTGTTCATACGCGCATCTGGCCAGTTTGCCTTTCCAAAATGGATCGCGGCGTCGAAGCGCTCTCGTGTCAGGTCGAAGGGCACGGTGCGGGCTTCGAGTCTGATTTCGACATTGGGATGATCGTTGAGAAAGATTGCCAGTCTGGGGATCAGCCAACGACTAGCGAATGTTGGCAGGATGCCAAGACGCAATGTCGAGTTTCGTGCACCGGCGGCAATCGCCCGCACCACCGACAGTTTGAGGTTCCCAAGATCCTTTGCGATATCCGTCGCAAATCGCCCGCCGGCCTCGGTCAATGTGACACGCCGTCCAACCCGGCGGAACAGCGGAGCGCCAATCATCTCTTCAAGCTCCTTTACTTGTCGGCTGATGGCACTTTGCGTGAGACGCAGTTCCTCTGCCGCCAGAGTGAAGCTCTGGTGCCGCGCGGCGCACTCAAAGCTTCGCAGCAGGGCGTAGGATGGTAAGTTGCAGTGCCCTAAGGGCGGAGGATAAGATGTCTTCACCGGAGAGCCTCTCACTGGGTGACCCAAGCCCGCACCGGTCTTGCGGTCCCTGTCTTCACGGCCGCGACTGTCCGATCAACAACGCAACCAAATTGCGCGGGTGGCAAGGATGCATATGATCGCCATTTATCTCGTCGATGTATGAGGAAGAAGATGCGCCCGACACCCGTGGCATCGGGCGAGTGAGCTTCGTGCCTGTTACACCGCCTGCTTCAAACGCAGAGCTTCGGGATCGTACACGCGACCAAAGCGATTGTTGATGAATTTAGGGAGTGCGACTTCCTCCTGGCGGACGAAGCCCTTCAGGGGCAGTTTTCCATCGGCCAGGAGATCGAGAACCGTCGTGATGCCGGCCGCCGTCGTGATCTGAATCGCGCTC
>NZ_NWTH01000061.1:0-16745 GCF_002531555.1 Sinorhizobium sp. BJ1 | reverse complement strand
GGCAGCTTCCGCCGCCTGCGCAGGAATGCCTACAAGACCCGTGCCAACTCGGTGGAGCGGAGCGAAGGCGATCGATTTTTCCCGATTTCTCAGCCGCTTAGATCAAAAAAAAGATCACCCGCATTAAAAGCAAGTCTGTGTCGCGGAGCCGACAAACAAACAATTGTCGAAAGCGTCCGACGCGCAAAAGCCCGAAACATGCTGCCGATTTTGAAACCGCCGTGCCAAGGCGAATGGTCGTAGTCAAGCCGGCGCAATGGGTCACCATCAACTAAGGCGATGCGACCGCCGTAGTGTTGAAGTGGTGCTCGGCGAACCATGGCGCGCGTTGCGTGTGCAGTGAGTAAGCGTCAAATCATGCGCTCTATTTGTCGACAAGCAAAATCAAGTTATCTAACACCCCTGTGTGCCAACGCGCTCAGCTTCCTGCAAAGCGAGCCGGTTGTTTTGCTCATTGTTCTTAAAGGACGATATGTATGGAACTGCGTGTTGGACTGCTGGCTGTCTTGCTGGCGACGGTAAGCCGCGCCGCACTGGCGCAAGATGCGACGGCGCTGAAGCGTCTCGAGGTAAAGGCGGGCGCCTCGACTGCGACGATAGGCACAGAGGCCGGAAGACTATGCCGGGGGCAGGTGGCGCGCGGCGGTCGCGTGGGCCTGCTCGGCAACCGCGACTTCATGGACACGCCGTTCAACATCACCGGCTACACGGCAGAGATGAGCGGTGAACTGCTCAACGAGACCCTCTTCTTGGGCCTCGATGACGCCCGCGCCAAAATCGCCAGCTGGTTCGCCGACTACAATCCTGTTTCATAACGCCCATCTTTCTATGTTGTTGAAGGGAATAAGCTTTCCTGATTTGGAGGCGATCCTGTGGGGTGCCTCGGGTTCTGTCGGACGCGATCAGGATGTTACGTGCTTCTGGGGTCCCGAGTTTTGAACGGCTGAAGATCCATGGGCCATCGGGCAGCGGATGAGCGCCTTCAATCTCGCCGGCCTCGGCCGCCAGGCGCAACGTCTTTGGTGTGACCCCGAGCAACTTCGCCGCACCTCCCAGATTAAGCCAAGGCTCGACCCCGTCGATCTGGGGACGGAAGACTGGAATCTTGCGATATGATCTCAGCGCGGTGACCCGCTCCCGCGTCCAACGATTGCCATTGCCAGTCGTCAGCCCGTTGCGATTGAGGACACCGGCAATCACGTCGTCATTGGCGAGATGGTCAGCGACAATGTGCCGGCCAACCGCCCATCATGGAGCGCCGAAGCATGGCGACGCTCTGCTTGCCGGCCTTTTCCGTTGTAAGAGGTAACTGATGTAACCTTCATGTGCATCCGGGATCAGCGCCAGCCATTCATCACGCGTCTTGCGACGAATTCCAGACCGGCCATCGTATCGGGGCACGGAGCGACTCTTACCATAAGCATACGCGCCACCGTAGATCGGGTTCGCAATCATCCGGTGGATGGTTGCATAATTCGGCCTGCGCCAGATGACGTCGCCATTGGCGTACCTGACCGGCAGGTCCAGGCCCTGCTCAAGGAACCATAGCAGGGCCTGCCGTGCACTGCCGAGTTCGGCAACCTTGTTGAAGACGAGCACAATGGCCTCTTGGATGCGTCGGTCGGGATCCTTCTCGATCCTGTCACCGGCTTTCAAGAAGCCAATCGGGACAGTGACGACAAGTTCACCACGGCGGGCCTTCTCGTAGCGCGCGGAAAGGGAGCGCTGACGCAAGAGATCGAGCTCATAGTCGTTGAGGCTGCCCTTCAGGCCCAAAAGCAGGCGGTCATTACCCTGGCGCGGTGCATAAACCGCTTCCTGGTCGATCAGGACGGTATCGACGACGCGGCACATCTCGATGAGTTGCTGCCAATCTCGGCTGTTCCGGGCGAAGCGCGATACCTCGCGCGCGGCCACGGCGCCAACCTTGCCAAGGCAGACTTCCGCCACCATCCGGTCAAATCCAGCCCGGGCCACACCGCCGGCGGCTGAGCGACCAAGATCGTCATCCACCGTCTCAATGTGTGACCATCCAAGTGCTGCCAGTCGATCGCGCATGGCGTATTGAAGGGCGCTGCTTTCGCGATTGTGCAGGACCTGATGAGCCGAGGATTGTCGAACATACAGGATAGCCTTTCCAGATGGTGCGGCCCGATCTTCTCATGCATCATGACCGGCCTCCTTCTGCTGGGAGGCGCTTGCACCGTTTGCGTGGTCGACGAATAGCCACGATGAGCGCCGTCAGTGCCTGGCGTGTCTCTTCCGGCACTCCTGCCATTGCGGCGTCGCCGCTGTCTTCCCCCTGTGTGGGCCCGAGAACAGATCGAACTGATATGTCATGAACTGGCGTGGCATGGACATCTCCCCGACTCGCTTCGTGAGAGGCCCATCGCCGCGGATTGTGATGGGGCGCCAACCTCCTCCAGCAATCTTGCCAAAGCATGCAGGCCGGCGAGTTCGACATGCGGGACCGGCATGCTGCGCCAGCAGCCACTCACAGATCGGTCGAACATCCATGCTGGGACTTCAAGAAGCCGATCAGAAGAAGCGCCAGAAAGGCTGCAACGGAAAACAGCCTTTCCTTTTGCCAGCGCCTCATGGACGTGAACGAACCGCCCGAACCAAGGATGCCACGGATATAAAAGCTCGCGAACCTCTGTCCCCGTGGGTGTTGTGTCGCCGTGTTGTACAATATCGGGCGGCCTCACTCGGCGCTAAAATACCTGAGCTCGTGGCTTACCCACCTCACCGCAATGCATCATCGGCTGCGCAACCCTGACCAGCTCGCCACCGTCATGGTTGGACGGTTGGCCGGCGCGAATACCTGACCGGTGCGGGACCGGACCATGGCCACGTCGGGTTCTCGAAAGCTTGCCCGAGTAGGAGATCTGCTCAGGTGATCTTGGACGTGAGGCTGACGTGGACCAGCAAAATTTTGACCCATTTTCTGTAGCAGCTTGGTCGCAGGTGCAGCACGCAGTCTCGGAAGAGCCGCAGGCGGGCCGGGCCGGGCAAGAGAGCTTTGGACGGCACTTGGCCGAGGCAAGCCAGGCCGATCCCGCTCCCATCGCCAGTGGGGTCCCTGACCGCGACCATTATCCCCATCTGGCCGAGCGCACGTCCGGCGCGGGTGGATGTCAGGATGCCCGGGCCATGCTGCCCCGTCGCCCGAGTTGGGCGGAGTTCTCGAGGAGTTTCAGGGGGAGGATGATCAACACGCCCGGCGCCAGGAGTTCGCTTTTGATCCAGAGCTGTGTTCTCCAGCGAAGCTTCGGCGAGTGCTGGAGCATCTCGATGATCAAGTCGTCCTATCGCCAGTCGCCGTCCCGTCAACGGAGCTTCAGCGACTGGAAAAGGAATTTCAGGACGAGCTTCAGGGACAGCGGGGTGATCAATCTGGCCCCTCGCTATCCGTCGATCCAGAGGATTTTACTTACAACCTAGAGCAGTTCTCCCCAGGGGAGCTTCGGCTACTGCTGGATTATTCACCCGCGCAGACGGAAGTGGATCATCTAGCCCGCCAGTCACCACGTGAGGCGAGCGTCGACCTGCAAAATTTTGACCCATCCAATGCAACAGCGTGACCCCAGGTGCAACTCGCTGTGCTGCAAGAACATCAAGTGGATCGACGCGGGCAAGAGGCTTTTGAGCAGCGATTGCAGGAGGCGTGCGAGGCCGCTAACGCGATGCCTGACAGGCCCGGGTTTAGCCGCCTTCCCAATGCGCCTAGCGACGGCCAGCAGTCCCCGGACGAGACGATAGGTGCACTCGCCAGGAGCAATCTCTTGCCAAGCAAAGAGGTCCTCATCAACTATGAGCATGACACAGCTGAGTCGAGAACAGCGAAGAGGCCGAGGACTCTAAACAATCCGGAAAGGGTTGTAATTGAGGGGCAGCCGAGCGAGATTGCGAATTCAGGAGGGGATGGTGGTGCAATGCCGGCCGCCTCGGCGCTGCAGCCGGCTCAGTCAACGGGGAGTGTGATACGAGGGCAGTGGGACAGGCGGCTTCTGTATTCCGATGATGCTCCCGTCATCTTGAGCCTTGAGGAGGCCATCATCAAGGCGGGGATGACCGTCACCACGGCGAAGCAGCATGTATCCTCTCTTCTTAGCTATAGCCGTTGGCTGTTCGCAAAAAACAGGCCGAGCATTGTTGCTCGGCTGGACAGTAAGTCGTTGAGCGATGGCGGTGACATACATGAGTTCGCCGGAAACTCTATTAAGACGAAGAAACTCATTACAGCATTGAATCATCTCCGCACACTTCGGTCAACTGGCGTAGCTGTCGTACGCCCAGGGCGCACTGGCGCTAAGCTCAATCCTCTCCCCCCGAACGGGGCTCTCATCAATCCCGAAAGCATGGCACTGGTCGGACCGAGGCGCACGCGGCGCGCTGCGCACATCACGTCGAACGAAGCTAGGAGCCGGCTAGACTAGTGCCCGTCCATAAACGCCTGTTTTTCTAAGTTTGTTAGAGGTGTTTTGCCCGCTGCAGCGTATTTTTTCGGGACGCGTGGTGGCACAGGGCTTACAGGTTTTGGTCGAAGGGCGATTTGGCCGGTCGTGGGGTGTCGGCCGGCCGCACGTGGCGTGCTCCCTGAACGTGACGTCATGACCGGCGTCAGGTCGGCCTGAGGCGGGCGAAGAGAGCGAGATTGGAGGCGACCACCGAGGACCAGACGTAGTGTGGAAGTGGTCGAGCCCGCGCCAGGTGCAGCGGGCCAGGCCATAGGTCCGCTTCAGACGGATCCGGGGCTACCGCCCATCGGCAAGAAGAAGCGATATCCTGCATTGGATCTTACCGTCGTTCATGCGGTGGAGCCCAACCCTCCGGCCGGCCGCAAGCGCATCGAGTGGAAGCTGCTGACCGACCTTGAGGTGAATAGCTGCGAAGAGGCAGTCGAAAAAATCAGATGGTATGCAATGCGCTGGAAGATTGAGGGCTTTCAATAAGATCCTCAAGTCCGGTTGCCGGGCTGAAGACGCAAGACTACGAATGGCCGATCGACCTGGCAAACCTCGTCGCCGTGTTCTGCATCATGAGCTGGAGAGTGCTCTCGTTGACAATGCTAGCGCGCACCGCGCCCGAAACACCGCCAACTGCGGACTCACCGAACAGGAAATTGAAATCCTCGATCAAATGGTCTGCGATGCAGGCAACCGGCAGACGGCGCCGGGCTCGAGATCTTCTATCTCACCAAACTCGCTCGTTTAGGTGGTTACCTTGCAAGAACATCAGATCCGCCACCGGGAAATACGGTCGTTCTGCCCCATGGCGATTGAGACGGCAAGAGCCCGCGGGGCTGAGTTTCGTACGTTTTTTGGCTCAAACGAAGGTGAAGTCCCACGCGCTCAGGCTGAGGGCGACAAGATCGGCCACACTATGCACGTTGGCGAGGTGTGCGAACTCATCCGCGTGGTTCTCGGAGGTGACATGGGCCAGAACTGCGCTTTTGGTCAGGTCGTCGTGGTAGACAATGATGTCTCCGGCGGTCTCGCCGGCAATCGCATTCGCAGCGCCGTCGCTAGAGTAGAAACTCTTGTCGGTGACTACCATGACGTGCTCGCCGTTCACATCCGAGCCGCGCCGCTGTGGAAGGCGTCCACGGGATGGCTAGAATGCGAACTGGCGACGAAGTTCGCGCCGGTACCGTCGCTGTAATAGCCCACCGCATCGAACGCGAAAGTATCGTGGGTCGGGTCGAAATCCAAGATATTCGTGTAGCCCGGGGCCGGCCAGCTCGTTGGGTCGATCCCGGGAACCGGGCTGTGGGATTGGAACACAAAGGTGTCTTGGCCGTCGCCGCCGGTCAGATGATCCCTCCCGTCACTGGCCAAGAGGACATCGTGCCGGGACCGCCGTAGAGCTTGTCGTTGTCCTGACCGGCCACGCGCGGTCTTGGGGCTATTGTCGCCGTAAAGGTAGTCGTCTTCGCCGAAGACATGGCCATTGCCTTCGCCCGCCGAGCTGGAGTCGTTCCCGAAAGCACCGCCGATCCAGTCATTGCCGGTGGGCTCAATGAGCACGTCGTCACCATTGCTCCCGACGAGGCTGTTGTCACGTGGACCACCATGGATTAGCATTGCCGGTACTCCTAATGATTTAACGCATCAACACCATCTCGTTTACCCCTCATCGGACCATGGGAGTAATCGATTGATTTGATAGGCCCTATGCACATTTCGGATGCATCCGGCCGCTTCACTCGACAGCTTGGAATTTATGGACCGACGCGGCGCCGAGACGGGATCATGCATGCGACCAACGGCGGAACGCGATAAATGCGAGGGCGAGCCAGATGCTGCTCCCCCGCCTGGAACGGCTCGCGTGGCGTGGACATCGCCACGACTCACCGTCGCTAAATGACGCGCAAATCACGGCTGCGGGGCCGTGGAAACCGCCACATTTGGAAAAAAGCGCGCTCGGTGAGCGATGCTCCTTCAACCCTGCCGGAAATCACAGGGCGATGTCCCGATCATGGATAGTTTCAGGCCGACGTACACGCGCAATGATCGCTGGACCGCTGCGCCGCCTCAGTCGGCGATGGCGACCGCCTGCCGTGGACTATGCGCACCGCTCCCATGATGAGACCTGTGCGCGGGTGTCTGGACTGGCGTGTTGATCTGTGATTCTCTGAATCAGTACAATAGATTGAGGGATGCGATGTCACGTCGGCGCATTGGTCAGGAGAAGTTGGGTTTTACCATTGAGTCGCGGCCAGGCGACCTCGTCATCCTTGCCAATCTCGCCGTCCACAAAGATCGCACGAGCCGCGCAATGCCTCCGAGACCGGGCGTCTGGTTCCTGTTTCTGCCGCGCTACAGTCCGGATCCCAACCCCATCGAGATGGCCTTCGCCAAACTCAAGGCACACCTGCGCGCCGCCGCAGCGAGAATCTTCGACGCACTCTGGAAGGCAATCGGCAATATCTGTGATCTCTTCAGCAGAACGAATGCTGGAACTACCTAAAGGAAGCCGGATATGCGTCCGATTAAAGTCCGATGCTCTAAAGGAAAATGCCTGAGGCAGGCGCTGACAGCAAACAGCGGCGGCCTCAAGGAGACCCTCCAGACCCCTGGGAATTCCCCGCAAGATAATCCACGAAATTCTCCAGCGCCACGGCATCAACCTTGCGGGCCATGTAGGCAAGAGCATCGCGGAAAAATGGGGTGACGGTTCTGCGGTCCGGGTTTTTTAGAGCGACCATGCTGCACGCCGATTACCCTCATGCAGCCGGCCGGTATAGAAAGAGAATACGAGGATGGGCACACGTTCACCGGCCGTTGGCTTGCTCGGGGCCGGATGATACTGGGATCGTCATCTTCGGCGTCACGACTTTTTGCACGGACAGGGCGGACCACACATTGGTCTTTCAAAGCAGCGTTATCGAGCATGGGTCCGAGTTTCGGAGGAGTAATGCGACGAAACGTGCTACCAAAGGTGATCTGAGCAGCGGGTACGGTCGATGGGGGCGAGCTCTTGCTCGACATACAGCCCTCCGACCCTGTCAGTCACAAGCAGTACATCCATAAACTCAATGAGCAGAATTTAAAAAATCGATTTTTTGAGAGTGTGAATTGCCCATACTTAAGAACGATCGGCCCTGACATGCCGATCCTGCGACGAACTGGCGCCCGCCCCACTGGCAATCACTTGCCACCATTTTTGCTGCAGGACGAAGGCCGCCCCACAAAGCAAGTGGCGGCTAAGGGGTAAATACAAGGAGAAAAGACGGGATGCTGGACATTGGCGGTAATGGAAGAGTGAAATTTGCGACCGCGTTTATGGCAATGTCCTTGCTGCTGGTGCCGACCGCAGCGGCTCAAGAGCAGCCGGTCTGGCACTATGGACTGTCGCTCGTCGACGATCTCAAGTACCCGCCGGACTTCGCCCACTTCGACTATGTGAATCCCGAGGCACCGAAAGGCGGAGACCTCAGGCTTTCCCAGACGGGCACCTTCGACACGTTCAACCCTCTGCTGGAGAAGGGCGAAACGGCCGCCGGCCTGGCGCTCGTCTTCGACACGCTCATGAAACCGTCAGAGGACGAGATTTCGACGGCCTACGGGCTTCTGGCCGAAGGCGTTTCCTTCCCGGACGACCTCTCCTCGGCCACGTTCCGGCTGAGGCAGGAAGCGAAATGGGCCGACGGCAAGCCGGTGACGCCGGAAGACGTCGTCTTCAGCTTCGATAAGGCGAAGGAACTGAACCCGCTCTATCAGAGCGACTATCGGCATGTCGTGAAGGCGGAGAAGACAGGGGACCGGGACGTCACGTTCCACTTCGACGAGAAGGGCAACCACGAACTCCCGTATATTCTCGGGCAGATCCTGATTGTGCCGAAGCACTGGTGGGAAGGCACCGGACCGGACGGCAAGCCGCGCGACATTTCGCGAACGACGCTTGAACCGGTCATGGGGTCAGGCCCTTACCGCATTGCTTCGTTCTCCCCCGGCGGAACCATCCGTTATGAGCGCCGGCCCGATTACTGGGGCGCCGCGCTCAACGTCAATGTCGGGCAGAACAATTTCGGTTCGATCACCTATTCCTTTTTTGGCGATTGTGACGTCGAGTTCGACGCCTTCCGTTCCGGCGATATCGACTTTTGGCTCGAAGACCAGGGCATGCGCTGGGCGATCGGATACGATTTTCCGGCAGCGATGGGCGGCCACGTGAAGCGGGAGGAGGTGCCGAACCCCTTCCGGGCGATGGGGATCATGCAGGCCTTGGTTCCGAACATGCGCCGCAAACCTTTTGACGACGAGAGAGTGCGCAAGGCCCTGAACTATGCCTTCGATTTCCAGGCCGTCGAGTTCGAGCAGGCGAAGAGCTCCGCCATCTCCACTCATTATCAGCGGATCAATAGCTTCTTCTTCGGTACGAACCTAGCTTCCTCCGGACTGCCGGAAGGCAAGGAATTGGAGATCCTGAACGAGGTCAAGGATCTCGTGCCGCCGGAAGTATTCACCACCCCTTTCAGGAACCCTATCAGTACGACCTCCCAAGAGGCGCACGAAAACCTGCGGCAGGCGACGGCGCTACTGAAGCAGGCTGGGTTCGAGCTTAAAGGTAACCGGATGATCGATACGACAACCGGCACGCCATTCACCTTCGAGATCATGTTGAACAATCGCGCTGAGAAGACCGTGGTACTGCCCTATGTCCGAAACCTGCAAAGTATTGGCATCGAGGCGCGCGTAACCATCGTAGATCCGTTGCAATACACCAAACGCAACAACGCCTTCGACTACGACATGACCTGGGAAGTCTGGGGCCAGACCTTGACCCCTGGAAACGAGCAGGCGGATTACTGGGGCTCGGCAGCCGCCACGCGCGAGGGCTCGCGGAATTATGCCGGCATCGCCGACCGGGGTGTCGACGCCTTGATTCAGCGCGTGATCTTCGCGAAGGATCGCGAAACACTGGTTGCCGCCACCAAGGCGCTCGACCG
This sequence comes from Sinorhizobium sp. BJ1, assembly GCF_002531555.1. Lineage (NCBI taxonomy): Bacteria > Pseudomonadati > Pseudomonadota > Alphaproteobacteria > Hyphomicrobiales > Rhizobiaceae > Sinorhizobium > Sinorhizobium sp. BJ1. Next base: position 7,291 of record NZ_NWTH01000061.1, on the reverse strand, counting down.
CGTGCTGCTCGCCCACAATTACGTCATTCCGCTCTTTTACAAGCTGATCGCCCAGATCGCCTATTGGGACAAGCTGGCCCGGCCGCAAGAGCTTCCAAAATACGGGCTCGGCTTTCCCGACGTGTGGTGGTCGAAGAGCGCTGCCAGTCATTGGTGCCCCAGAGTTCGGTGTACGTGCACTTGTGGGAGCTCTGGCTAAGCCGGGTGCCTTCAGTTTACGCCCGACCGTCGTCTCAATCCGGAATGCGGAACTTGTGGAATATAAATCGCACCGATCTGACTGGCATCCTCCGTATGCGCCCTCGAAATCATCACGGAAGAGAACCGCCCGATCTTCCAAACATCCTGTTTGAAGCACCGATTCAGATTCATGCCATCCCATGAGGGAAACGGCGCTCTTTGGTGTGGGCTATCCCATTCGACAATGTCCGATCTCCGACAGGGCGGGACAAATGTCATATCAATTTTGAGGTTCGGTGTTGTTTCAGAACCGTTTTTCCCATTGGTACGTTTTGTGCTTGACCGATTTCAAACGCGTTTTCGAACCAGGAGAAACTATCCATGACAGCCCTCAACGAAAGAACAGTGTCGTGAAGCTCGCTCTTTCCCATGTTTCTGAACCGACCGATGGCCTGCGCGTATCAAGCGGACGGCTGCGCATGCACCATCTTGGATTAGAGATCGAGCCGCGCGAGGGCGATACTGTTATTGAGAAGGGTTCAAGATATTAGTCGACTCGGGCCATGTGGTCAGGTTGGCCCTAGACTTCCCCCCGGGGGCTGGATTCACCCGGTTTGTCTTCGACATTTCCAACGCGCAGGAGAGATTTGCCCGCGGCAACCATTTGGTTGGTCGCCACGTCGCCACGCACAGGAGAACTGTAGTGCTGGGTCATGGAGAGGCGATCAAGAAGCACTTCTTCAATGCCGCAGTCGCCATTTATGAGTCTTTCGTCGTTTCGGTAGCTGGAGAATTATTTTGAGGCCTATCTATCTCGACAACAACGCATCGACACGCGTCGATGCCGAAGTTCTCGAGGCGATGTTGCCATTCTTCACAGATGAGTTTGGCAATGCTTCCTCGATGCATAACGCTGGTGCTACTGCCGGGGCAGCGATTAACGCGGCGCGCAGGCAGTTGCAAGCGCTGGTCGGTGCAGAGTTCGATCCAGAGATCACTTTTACTTCGGGCGGGACCGAAAGCAACAATGCGGCGATCCTTTCGGGGCTTGAGGCTATGCCTGAGCGCACTGAGATCGTAACTTCGGCGGTCGAACATCCGGCGGTGCTGACGCTCTGCGCTCATCTAGAGAAGACACGCGGTGCCAAGGTGCACAGGATCCCGGTGGATCACCAGGGTCGACTTGATCTTGAGGCTTATCACGACGCCCTTACCCACCGTGTAGCAATCGTTTCGATCATGTGGGCGAACAACGAGACGGGGACGATCTTTCCTGTAGTCAAGCTTGCTGAGATGGCAAAAAAAGTCGGCGCTATTTTCCACACCGATGCAGTGCAAGCAGTCGGCAAGCTCCCGATTGAATTGAAATCAACCGCAATCGACATGTTGTCGCTTTCCGCGCACAAGTTCCATGGCCCGAAGGGCGTCGGGGCACTCTACATAAAGCGGGGGGTACCCTTTCACGCCCTCATCAAGGGAGGGCACCAGGAGCGCGACCGGCGCGCGGGCACGGAGAACACGCCAGGAATAGTAGGCTTGGGCAAGGCGGCGGAACTCGCGTTGGAGTGCATGGACAAGGAAAATGCGATAATAAGATCACTCCGCGATCGATTGGAGAAAGGACTTCTCGAGCGCGTCCCCAAGGTCTTCGTCATGGGCGATCCGGTGACGCGGTTGCCCAACACAACAAGCATCGCCTTTGAACGCGTCGACGGAGACGCCATGCAGTTTCTGCTCAATCGCCAAGGCATCGCCTGCTCATCTGGCTCCGCCTGTACCTCACATTCTTTATCGACGAGCCATGTTTTAAAAGCCATGGGCACTCCCCACATCCAGGCGATCGGCGCAGTTCGCTTCTCCTTGTCAGGCTATAACTGTGAAGAGGAAATAGATCGGGTGCTGCAGGTGATACCCACAATCGTGAAAACGCTGCGTGACTCTTGTCCAGTATTTATCGGGTAGCCGCCATGCCCGGCACATATATCCTCAGCTCTTTGCAACGTCCGAATACCGTTCACTGCTGGCATCTCGATCACAGCTCTTCGCAGAGTCATCATAGTCTGATTGGCCGCGATCATGTGTTGGAACGAAAGCAGCTACTCCGCGATCAGTAGGAGAAATGCAATGTCTTGTGATGATGCAACCTTTGCCGCTCATGGCACTGACATTCTCGCTCGGCTAAAGGATTTGTCGGCTGCCGAGGAATTCTTCGAGGTCCTCGGCGTCACCTATGACCCGAAGGTGCTAAATACCTCACGGCTCCACATAATGAAGCGCATGGGTCAGTATCTGGCCTCGGAGGACTTTTCCGATCGCCGTACCGGAAACACCGCCACCCTTGCGCGCGCCGCGCTTGAGCGCGCTTATGGGGACTTTGCAACTTCGTCGCCGCTTAAACATCGTGTCTTCAAGGTGCTTGAGGACCGCGACCCGGCGAAGGCTGCTGCGCCAGTCCAAATATTCGTACCATTGGACGAAATCTTGCAGCCACCCAAAAATCAGTGACTGCGGCACGGCTGCGGCATAGCGATCTCCTCAACCCGACAAAGTGGTTGGGGCTCCGGAACGCGCTGGAATAAAATAGCTAGCAGGTTGTTATTAAACCCCATGTGGTTGGCACGTTGGTGCATGGAAGCGTCGAAAGACCAGCCCTATATTTTGCGATTGAAAGCCTAGAGAGACCATGATGGACATCATAGTCGCTACCAAGCAGGTACCGGAGTCGGCGCGGATATGTGATCCCAAGGGAATGCGTCTTGCCGATGGTGCCGCGCCGATTCCCTCGGCCTGCACGGCGCAAACCCGTGGTCAGGGCTTGCCGCTCGATCAAATTCCGGGCGAAGTTGCCTCCTACGGTTGACAAGTGCACTGAATGCAAGGTTTTTTTGAGATGCAGCAGTGCGCCTCTGTATGTCCGATTCCGAAGACCTGCGTCCCAGCCTGACCTCCGTTAAAGCGGTCATGGTCTCAACGCGAGAGGCTTTGAATTTCCCACTGGTAAGCCCGGACGATGAAGGGGAACGGTGATGGGTCTAAAAAAGGCGGTTTAAACCGGGTAAGCGGTGCCGTGCCACGCGACATGTAAAGAATGGACGGTATCCTACTTCCGCAAAGCAACAGGCCGGCGTAGGTTTCGTGAGCGACGTGGAGACTTGTCCGGCATTAGACAACAGCAAAGACCACCAAAAGCGGCTACCCGGTTGAAGTGGGTGCAATTTCGGATAATTGCAGCCGGTCGTCGGCCCTCCTGCGTCCATGAGGAGACATCGCGGTTTGAGCCGGCTTCGCTCTTGAGCAGTTTGAAATGTCTACAACACCGTTGCGGGGGCGTGTCAAAACGGGGAATCGCTTTTTGCTGCCATTCTCCCAATGTGCTAAGCTGCAGTACCGCGGGAGCCGCTCGGCCTTCGTGGAACTTCCGAAAAAATCTTCTCGCCGATACCCGTCAATCGAACAGGATCATGGTCCTTGAACTTAACGACCAGCTCCAGCTCTCCGCCAAGAGCCTCCACGTAGTCCCGGAGCGTTGAAAGAAGAAAATCAGAGCGCTTTTCAATCTGTGCGACCGAAACCTGCTTTTTGCCCATCTTCCTTCCGACATGCTCCTGCGTCAGGTCGAGCGCTTTCCGCAGCTTTTGAAGCGTGTCATATTCCTCGAGCAATTCCTTAGCCCTTAGGTCGGACGCCTCGATCATCTCGGGAGTCATCGTTTCGGCAAAAATGTCTTCTGCTGATTTAGCCATCACTTTTTCTCCTTCTTCTCCAACTCTCTGCCAAATGTGCCTTGTAACGCTTATCGGCAGTGTTGATCAGTTTTTTATAAAACTTCTTTTCATTCTTCCCCGACTTGTCTCCGGCGACAAGGATGACGGCTTTCCTCTCCGGATCGAGTGCAATGGCGGCTCTCCAAACTCCATCAGCCGCATCAAACCGAAGCTCCTTCATGTTTGCGTACATTAAGGGTATCAGCCCGTGGTCGCCGATACTTGCAATGGCGCGGGCGAGTGGCACGGGGAACCTTCAGCCGCCCGTCCAAGCCGACGACCACCCGAACCATTCACTATCGCGCTTCAACTTGCCGATCACCGTGGAGAGAAGAAGCTCAATCCGCGACCAATCGAGCACTTGTAGGCCAAGCTGGTACCTTTTCGCTCATAGCTAGGCACATTGAATACGGCCATGGTGAATTCGGCGCCACCGTCCGGCCGGATCCGGTAACGAAGAAATTGGAGAATCGGCTTACCGTCACGATCAATGGTAAAATGCTGATCTGCAAACGCGAGGGTGCCGTCGGATGTGATTCTATAACCATCTATGCTAATGCCTCCACGCGTCTTCGTCGGCGGTGTATCGCCGGTCGCCGGAGTGCACAAACCTAAGTCGACCCTCACATTCACCGGATTGCCAGTAGTCAGCGCGAGTTCAACCTCGTGAAAGCTCGCCAGCACATGACTATCGCCGTCAGCATTGGCAGCTGTAGCAAACAGTATCCCGAATAAGGTTGCAACGATATGCTTCATAGGTGTTTCTCCTTAGAGCGACTATACGGTGACACGGCCCCTCCTCGCGAACCGGGGCTCAGCGGTTTCAAACAGGAGGCGGGTGCCACGGGAAGGATTCATTGACAGAGTGCGGCTTCGGATCAGCGCAGTTTGCCGAGGGCCTGTACCACTTGATGCGGCAGCCGTGTGAGGAGCAGGCTCCGCGTCTACTGCTATCCATGACCCAATTGAATTTAACCCGACACTCATGCTTTTCTAATGGGAAATCTCAGGAGATATGTAAAATCGCTTATTTGGATGGGGGCCATCGAGGATATGGAAGAGTGGTCGCACGCTGGTGCAGCCTATCGGCACAGTCGGCTGCGGGGTGCGGGAGGGAAAGACGATGAGCAGTTGCCGGCCGGCGACCGGTGGACGACGGGGAGATCGATCCGCCACTAACAAACAACAAGTGCGTTCGTGGCGCATCCAGGCAAGGTAGCGGTGGAGTTGCGCCTGGTACGACAATTATGGCAGTGGGCTCACGCCACGAGCCAAGTAACTTCAGCCAGCGTCGCCCGATGTCGACGACCCGACGTGCAGCCGTAGCCGCACCGCGAGGCTTCTGGCTAGGCTGAAGGGGATAGGTCAGCAAGACAGTCTGGCCGCAGCGTAACCTTAGTAGCCGACTGCTTGAAGGACGCCCGCTTGTCTGCCTGAGGTGATGATGGACGGGCACCAAGTTGTAGACTCCATTCAATAGCTGACGGCTGCCGCACACTATTGCATGTTTCCTTAAACCGTAGCCGGTTTAAGGACAAAAACATGCAGCCACTCAAAGGGCTATAGCGTCCTTTGCGCGTCTGATGAGACGCGCGGCGCTGTAGCAGCGAAGACGTCGCTTTTACACACGCCTGACGTCGTCAGGCACCATGGCACTCAGCCAACTCGATCCATCAATGCGCTGGTGGCAAAGGCGCGGCCGTTGCAGGGCGACGCGCTGTTGATTGAGGATCAGTATGGGCGCGATTGACAGCGGCGCAGGAGACTTCCCGCTCGATCAGATTCCGAGCGAAGTTGCCTACTACGGTAGCAAGCAGCCATGCCTATCGGCAGGTGGTCACACGGGCTTCAGGTCACGCCGAAGCTTGCCGCCGCTCCCAGTCCCTACACCGGGCATATTCGCCGTTACGGAAAATCTGAACTCGACATGGACGACCAGCCAGCGCGCTCGTCCCAAACGATTGCCGTTCGAATTGCCCGGGTGAATATTGCCGAAATGAGCGATATCCATACCTGCCAGGCCTTGCTAGCCATGATGGTCATGAGAGTGTTTGATACCGCTACACTTGCATTAATTCGGTCGCGGGCGTAACCGCAATTGTTCGAGCAACAACGTTAATTGCTCCTCGAGTTCTCGAAGAGAACGTTCCGTTGCTATAAAATGAACCTCGGCGCCCGCTACGGTTGAAATCGATAACATTCCCGAATTGGAGCCATCGGCGGCCAGACCAGCTCTGACGCTGAAGCCGGCTGCAGCAAAGGGCTTGAACTTCCTTTCCTCCATCCCCGTTCTCGTAGCGATTTGATGTTGGAGCTGGCCGCATGCGGCCATGAACGAGGTAGCTATTCTGCTGCCAATTTCTGGACCGAATGCCACTGTGGTTGTTTCGCCTTTATCAGCAACCAAACTGACAAACGCTAGTTGATCATCCGCGGTCGTCCCTATTCCGTTGACGTCTGTGATCAATATTGCGTCGATTTCGGCCATATTACCTCTTCCTAGTAACCCGGTTATATTCTCCGTGTGGCGGCTACTATGCCAACGGATACGAATGGTGCAGATATATTAAATAACACCTTCGCAGAAGGTACTGCATACGCTCCTTGACTAGCCTTACGCCACGAATAAGCGGCTATGGAAACTTGGCAGCGCCTCGATAAGGAGGCAACACCAACCTACTGAAGCAAGACATATGATCATTCTCAAGACCAACAAAAATGCCTTCTGGCAGAATGTACTTGCCATGACCAGCTTTTTGGTGTCTTAGGCAAAATGGAGGTGCGCCCGATACGACAGAAAAACGTCGCGTTTACATACGCCTGGCTTCGTCAGGCACCATGGCAGTTAGCCAACGCGATCCAACAATTCCGTTTGAATGGTCATTGCTGTGTACAGCGAAGCATCCAAAGGCAAATCTCCAAAAGCGACCTGACAAAGGAGATAGTTGGCACCCGCCTCTTCCAGCTGATCAAGCAGAGCCCGTCGCACAACAGGCGCCGTTCCTATCACGCACAATTCACTTCCGATTGCTGCATCGAAGGTCAGGGGCAGATTTGGTGGAACTGGAATCGCATGGAGGTCGTACAGGAATTTGAAACTTTTAAGCCATCGTTCGAATGCAGGAGCCGCAAGCGCATAGGCATGGTCTGCAGACTGCCCGACCACAACCATCCGAAGCAATCCGAGAAAGGACGCTTGCTTGTTCGTGTCAGAGTTGTGTCCTTCCTCGGAGCGGAAGGCGTCAGTAACCTTGCGAACGAAGGAGGCCGGACCTACAGACGCGACATTCGCGTCGTTTGCAGCGGCCCAGCGTGCAGACTCCGGTCGGTTGGTGGCGATCCAAGTC
>NZ_NWTH01000060.1:0-17564 GCF_002531555.1 Sinorhizobium sp. BJ1 | reverse complement strand
CACCGTTTTCCGCTCATCGGCTATCAGGGCGGCCTGCGCCTCATGACGACCATCCTCGACACGATCTTCGACAGGCTCGATCGCGAAACCATGCAGACAGCCGTCACGGATTATTCCTACGACCTCACGCGCTAAGAGCGGCGGTCGGCCCAACGCCGGCCGTCTCCTGATGAAATCTGGAGATCAGCGAATGTCCTCGCTCAACGTCAAAATCCAAGATGTCTTCAATGAGCCTGCCTGTGAGAGAAACCGCAGCAAGGCTTCCAACGTGCGCAATAAGGGCTGTTCGAAACCGCTGACCCCCGGTGCGGCAGCCGGAGGCTGCGCTTTCGACGGCGCCAAGATAGTGCTGCAGCCGATCACCGACATTGCGCATCTGGTTCACGCACCACTCGCCTGTGAAGGCAATTCCTGGGACAACCGAGGTACGGCGTCGTCCGGTCCCACGTTGTGGCGCACCAGCTTCACGACCGATCTCACCGAACAAGACATCGTGACGGGGAACAGCGAGCGGAAGCTCTTCAAAGCGATCCGCCAGATTAAAGAAGCGTATGCGCCGCCGGCAATCTTTGTCTATGCGACGTGTGTGACCGCACTCATCGGCGACGACATCGAAGCGGTCTGCAAGCGCGCTGAGGAAACGTGCGGCTTACCGGTGGTGCCGATCAATGCGCCGGGCTTCGTCGGTTCGAAGAACCTCGGCAACAAGCTGGCTGGCGAGGCGTTGCTCGACCATGTCATCGGCACGGTGGAGCCAGATGATGCCGGCCCTTACGACATCAATATCCTTGGAGAGTTCAACCTGTCAGGTGAGTTCTGGTTTGTAAAGCCACTCTTGGACAGGCTTGGCATCCGTGTTCGCGCCTGCATTCCCGGTGACGCCCGTTACCTGGACATTGCATCCGCTCATCGCGCTCGGGCAGCCATGTTGGTGTGCTCTACGGCATTGATCAACCTCGCCCGCAAAATGGAGGAGCGCTGGGATATCCCGTTCTTCGAAGGATCCTTCTACGGCATCACCGCCACCTCGGAAGCACTCCGACAGATCGCTGAGCTGCTCGTAAAGAAGGGTACGGATCAAGAGATCCTCGACCGCACCGATACACTTATTGCAGAGGAAGAGGCGATTGCGTGGAAAAAGCTTGAGGAATACCGCCCACGGCTCGAAGGCAAGCGGGTGCTCATCAACACCGGCGGCGTGAAGTCCTGGTCGCTTGTTCATGCGCTGATGGAGATCGGCATGGAGATCGTTGGCACCTCGGTCAAGAAATCGACGGTGGAAGACAAGGAGCGCATCAGGCAGGCACTCAAGGACGAGCACCAGATGTTCGAATCGATGGCGCCCCGAGAGCTGTACGCGCTGCTCTCAGAACACAAGGCCGACATCATGCTGTCGGGCGGGCGCACGCAATTCATTGCGCTGAAGGCCAAGATGCCCTGGGTTGATATCAACCAAGAACGTCACCGCCCCTATGCGGGCTATGACGGCATGGTGGAACTCGTACGCCAGATCGACCTTGCTATTCACAATCCGGTCTGGTCGCAGGTGAGGGAGCCGGCACCTTGGGAAGACCGTCTGGCCACTAAGGAACAACTGCCGAGCACGCGTAGGAACACCGACACTACGCGTGTCGCGCCCTCAAAATCTCGCCAGCACGATGCCGGTGACTTCGTTGAGTGTTGAGGAAATCAAATGGTCCACATCCATCGCCAAACTAAATCAGCGACGGTCAATCCGCTCAAGTCGTCCCAACCGCTGGGTGCCGCGTTAGCCTTTCTCGGGGTGGATGGTGCGATACCGCTGTTCCACGGCAGCCAAGGCTGCACTAGCTTCGCGCTGGTGCTATGCGTACGCCATTTCAAGGAAACGATCCCGCTGCAGACCACGGCGATGGACGAATTGGCAACAGTCTTGGGCGGGGCAGCCCATCTGGAAGAGGCGATCCTCAACTTGAAAAAGCGGGCGCATCCGCGGCTGATCGGGATCTGCACGACGGCACTTGTGGAAACCCGTTCTGAAGATTTCGCAAGCCAAATCGCGAACATCAAAAGGGTGCGTGCGGAGGAACTTGCAGGCACGGAGATCGTTCTGGCAAACACGCCGGATTTCGATGGCGGCCTCGAGGAGGGCTGGGCCAGGGCCGTCGCCGCTATGATCCAACGGATAACACTGCCGGGCCAGCAGGCGCCGCGCTCGAAAAAGGCAACACTTATCGAGAGAATTAAAGGACCTAGCAAGCAGCCGTGGAAGCGGAAGAAGGTTGCGATCCTGCCCGGATGGCACCTCACGGTCGCTGACATCGAGCAGCTGCGCGAGATGGTGGAAAGTTTCGGGCTGAAGCCGGTGATCATGCCGGACGTCTCCGGCTCCCTCGACGGTACGGTGCCCGATCGCTGGATGCCCAACACGTATGGAGGTACCAGCATTGAGGATATCCAGCAGTTGGGTACGGCGGTGCAGTGCATTGCCATCGGAGAACATATGCGGCGCCCGGCTGAGCTACTGCAGAAGTTGACGGGTGTGCCTTACGTATTAGTCCAGTCGCTAACGGGATTGAAGAACGTCGACCGGTTTGTCTCGCTTCTTTCCGAGATTTCCGGCGTGCCGGCGCCGGCGAAAATCCACCGTCGCCGCTCACAGCTGCAGGACGCGCTGCTCGACGGACACTTCCATTTCGCCGGCAAGAAGATCGCAATCGCCACCGAGCCGGACCAGCTGTACCAATTCGCCACCTTCTTCACTGGACTTGGCGCCGAGATCATCTCGGCCGTTACGACTACCGGTGAGTCAGAAATTCTCGAGAAAGTCCCGGCCGAATCGATCCAGATCGGTGATCTCGGCGATTTCGAAGATCTGGCGGGCGGCGCCGATCTTCTCGTTACCCATTCGCACGGACGCCAGGCAGCAGAGCGCCTCGGCATCCCTCTCCTGCGCGTAGGCTTCCCGGTATTTGACCGCCTCGGGAGCCAGCACAAACTCACAGTTCTCTATCGGGGCACGCGCGACCTGATCTTCGAGGCAGCCAACATCATTCAGGCCAACCAGCATGCGCCGTCGCCTGAGAGCATCGATGCACTGCGAAAGCGGAGAAATGCCGGATGAACTCCGTTCGTCGCCTCTCGCTCGTCGCTGACGAGATCCACCCGCGGCACTCCGGCGCATTGCGCATCGCCATCGCGACGCAGGACATGAAAGCCCTTAATGCGCACTTCGGGTCGGCCAAGCACTTTGCAGTCTACGACGTGTCGCGCGACGGCTGGGATTTCGTGGAAGCCGTGAGCTTTGATGACGTCTCCGACGAGTCCGGGAAGCATCGGATCGAGGGCGATGACCGCATCACCCCAAAGGTGAACGCGTTGAGAGGCTGTCATCTCCTCTTTTGCCTGGCTATCGGCGGCCCCTCCGCAGCCAAGGTCGTCTCGGCGAAAATTCATCCGATAAAAGTGGGGCACCCCGAACCCATTCAAGAAGTACTTTCGCGAACCCAGAAAATGCTCAGGACGGCTCCTCCGCCGTGGTTGCGCAAGGTGCTGGCGCAAGCAGGCGTCGCCGGGAAGAAACCATTCGAGGACGAGGACTAAGCCATGAAAAAAATGTCGGTCACTGCGGGCACGCCTGTTGTCAACGAGGATGAGGCGGCTCTTGCCACCCCTTTCGTCAAATGCCTCGTGCGGCTGATCCGCGCTCAGGATACCTATGGATCACAGGACGGCGCATCGGACGCGGAGTTGTTGGCCCGCTTCATCGTCAACGAGCAGCAGCGCCGTGAAATCCCGATCATCGGCGATCCCGATGCGGACGTGATGTGGAGGTTCAATATCTTTTACACCGCCGTCGGGCTTTCAATCGAAGCGCGCACCCGTTTAGTGGCGTCGCCAATTACGATGATTAGCCATGAGGGCTTTGGGCGAGTGCTTCTAACAACCGGGCGGCTGGTCGTATTTTCGAAAACAGTGCGCGACGTCCACCGATTCGGCTTCGCGACACTTCGGAAGCTCGCGGAGGCCGGTGCAAAACTAGTGGACGATGCGATCGCCGCCATAGAAGCCTATCCCGAAGTGGCGCGGGCCTGACGGTCGATCCCGCAATGATGAATCGCCGGCCCCTCATCCCCTCGGGGGCCGACGTGGGCAGCGGGGCTGATCTCTCCATCTCTCCCGGTCCCGCTGCCGTCACTGCCCTGGAACCCGCGCTGCGATGCTCCACCGGTGATAAGAAGACCGCTCCGGATAAGCTGGACAACAACCATTGCGGCTGGAGGCGGACGGGGCCGCTTTTGGCGGATGACGTCATAGTCGGATCTTGGAAACTAGTCGACGTTTTTGCGGATGGCCGCTGCGAAGAGAGCGCTTGCGTTCGAGAACTGATGAGACCGGTTCTACTGTCAAAGGCGCTAAAGGGATGCAGAGAGATCTGACCGCTATCTCTGGCACGACCTGCGTCGATTGCGGCTGCAACTGATATATGGTTTCCCTGCCGGCTAAATGATAAGATGCGTGCAACGAGAAATGGCAGCCGCGCAGCTCTCAATCGCCGCATGCAGATGCGCAGGCTATTCGGAGCAGGTTGTGACCGAACAGGCAGATAGAACGCCATTGCTGATTGAATTGCGACAACCGATGCCTATGGCCGGCGCTTGCCGAGACCGCGCAGAGTGGTCCCGTTGAGAAAGACGGGGCCGGTGACCACCCTGCGAGCCCCAGCGCAACGCGCGAACTCTGCTTTGTCTCCGGACCAAAGGACTCGCTTGCATGTCGCCCCCCAGGGCGCCTTTGGGCGACGAAAGACCTGGAGCACATCGCATGAGTTCAATGGTGGCAAATTCTCCTTCCGGCGGCTTCGATCGGCGTCGCCGCAGGTTTTTTTGTCTCTGTTGAAGTTGGTCCAGTAGAGCTCTTCTGTATGCGCTTCCGATGGTCTCGCAAAATTTGCGGCGAGAAAGCCGGCCGGCAACAGAAGTCCCCGGGGCTGTGGGGCGTTAACGCAGATCATGCAGAATTTGCCCAACGGACCGCCGCAAGGCTCGCGGCAATTGACCTCCTTCACTCCGGTGACGCAAGTGTCTCGAAGTGAAACGGGCCACGTACGCCGGCAGAAAAACGCTCGGCCGCATTGAGAGCGATCTCCAACCTTTCGCGAGGCGGAGCATCTGAGGATGCGAAGAGCGCACCCAGCGCCACCTGCTCCCCGCATCCACAGGCGCCGAAGCCGTCGACCGACTCTGCGACCTGGTAGTCCGACTCGATCTTGAAGAGGCGTCCGACATAGCCCACAAGGAAGGTGCCACCGCGCTCGCCTTCGTTGTGGCACTGCGCGTAGCCGCCAGCCTTTAAGCACTGGCGGAGCGCGTCGACGAACTCCGTCACCATGAAAGCGTAGACATCCTGTTCCGGGTGCCTCTTTGGCGGCTGGAAGGAGTGCGCCAACAACTGGCCCATTCTGAATGAACTTGTAAATCCGAAGATGAAGTCTCGGTTACGGAAGACTTTGCGATCGGCACGGACGGTAAGCGAGAGGCCGGCCACACCAGCGCTATCGCCCCCGATGTGAACTGACCCGTTATTGATCAGACCGACGATACACGTCATTCCTTGCTGCTCCTCATTTGGGCTCCATTCCAGCCTGTAGATCTCGGTTGTCGGGAAGCGGCCCCTGCCGCTTGCCTGCTCGGGATTACCAGCAATTGCTGCCAACCTCCGGATAGTGAAAGCTTGCTTCGACCATCTATCGGTTGCCGGGCACATTTGCCCGGCGCGGCGCGCTCGCCTGATTCGCCGATAAATCCGCTCAAGACGATCGCAGTCGCCACGGGAAGACGCGGTGCTGTCGCGTTCGCGACACGGCGGTGTTCGACGACCCGCTGCTGCCTAAGTGACTATATAAGACTCGCAACTGGACTTCTAAGGCTCTTCTCGGCCAGTCGGCATTAAGTGGCAAATGGGGCGTGACTGACGTTGGGCCGCTGGGACACAGTCCTCTCCCCTTTACCGATAGGCGTCGGCGCCTCTAGCTCGGCAGCCCCGGCCCAGCGACACAGGCTTGTTTATCCAATCCCTTCTTTGCCTCTGTCCAAATTTCAGACGTGCGCAGCAACAAATTTCCTTTTCAAGCAGCCAACTGGCACGAGTCTTGAAGGCATTCCATTGAGAGGCGACGATAGCTGCCGATCGGCAGGGTACCAAAGAAGGAAAGCAACATGGCAGGTCTACGTCAGATCCTGTGCGGATCCCGAAGTGGCGCGGCTGATGATCGACCATGCGACAACGAACCGCCGGCCTTGCCGTTCCCCACGGTGGCCGACGTCAGGCAGCGGGACCACTCCTCCCCCGGTCCCGCTGCCGCGACCGTTCCAAATGTTGAGGCTCGAAAATGCCTCGACAAGTTATTGCAATGGGCAACCGGTGATCAGCATACTGCCCTCGGCAAGCTGGACAACAAGATTGGCGCCGCAGGCGGACGGGACCGGTTTCGACGGATGACGTAACGTCGGATCTTGGAAGACATTACGGGGTTTTCGGGTGACCGCTTCGGAGGAGAGCTAAGGATGGCAAGTCATTTTCTTACCCGCGACGGCTCCACATGGATGCCGGAATATCTGACGGCGATCGATGGCATGACGTGCATTGGTTGCGGCCGCTGCTTTAAGGTCTGCTCGCGCGAGGTCATGCACCTTCACGGCATCGACGAATCGGGTGAGATCCTCGGCGTCTGCGATGGCGAGGACGACGACTTCGATGGAGAGCTCAGTCGTACGATCATGGTTGTCGACCACGCCGGCCGATGTATCGGCTGCGGAGCCTGTGCCCGCGTCTGCCCGAAAAACTGCCAGACCCATGTTGCTGTCGACAAGATTGTTGCTTGACCTGACGAACGAACCCAGAGAACGCCTGCAGACAATGAAGGCTTCATGTGCATCCAGGCGAGTACCTTCCCGCCGACCCTCTTTGGCCGCTGTAAGTCGCCCCTGCCGGGCGCTCGCGATCCATGCAATTGCCGTTTAAACGACAGTCCCCACCGCCTTGCAGTCACGCTCACTGTCATCCCGTTGCTGGCCGATTCCAAGACTGGGATTCGAAGATCCTCTCTGAGTGCCCGCGCCGTCAATTGCCCTGATTCGGCGGCAGGAAATCGATGTCAATTCTGATCCCGAATTCGGCGGATGTGCTCTAGTACTACTGTGGCACGTAAACGCTTTGTTATCCCTGATGGCTTGATGCTGCGCGCTCTGATGAGGAGGAGCACATCATGACCGGGCGGGATGAGGAGTTGATGGCGTGGCTTCAGCCGTTTTTGGCGCAGCTGGGGCACAAGCGGCGGCGCCGGATGTCGGAAGCAACAACCAGCTGTTTCAGGATCGCGCGATGCTGCGGAGCAGCGAAACCTCCAAATTGATTTTCTGGATACCCGCCATGATCGGCGACTGCTTCCCGGCAACGCCTTCATCCAACCGCTTCGCGATCTCGTCGAGCGGTTTCTGGAACCCTTCTTCCCAACGCTTTTGCGCAATTCTTGGATTGCTGTTCCATTCGTCGACATTCTTACCGCTGCCAGGATTGCATCGGCTGAACGTGCGATTCAGTTCCCCCTCGGCTTCTGTCAACGTGTAAGCCTGGACCAAGAAGCAAGCTATTGAAAATTCTGGATATGTTCCAGAATGGCCCGCTTATTCGCCTGCCGATCTTGGAGAGTAAACGGCGCAAGGTTCTATTCTTTGGATGGACAAAACCGTGCTGCCATTCCGATGGGGGCGCGTTCATACGACTGGCGGCAATGCTGAGACTCGGCAATGCACTATTAAGTAGTGAACCGCTATGCCGGTCGAGATCGATTGGGTGGCTTTGGCCCTAGCTTCGCCCACACAAAGACAGACGCAAGGAACCGATTTTGACTTGAAAACGTGCACCTTGTGCACTATTAATATGATGCAGGAGTGATTGATGCCGTTAATTGCGAGATTGGGAAATGTGAAGCTTCACATATATGCAGACGATCACAATCCTCCCCATTTTCATGTATCGACTCCGGACCATGATGCCCTGATCCAGATTTCCGACCTGAGTGTTCTTCAGGGGCAAATTACAAAACGGAATCTTGATACGGTGGTCAGTTGGGCATCGGTCGAGAGCAATAGGAAGGTATTAGAAAATGAATGGGCACGGCTCAATGAACGATGAAATCATCTCCGTCGGGTCTCCCCTTCCTCGGATCGCAAGGGCTGAGCCGCTTGAGAAGAAGCTTGTTCGCATCACTTGGAATTCAGGCAAGGTTCAAGTGGTGGATTTGGCACCGGCTTTACTGAGCAGACGAGTTTTCATTCCGCTTCGCGAAGATAACAAGCTTTTTCGCACAATGCGTGTCGATGAATATGGAACGGCTATTGAATGGGATGGGGGTCTCGATTTCTCCGCTCTTTGGTTGAGCAAGCTGCCCTCTATTGAATTCGACAACCAAGCATTTCGCGACGCAATGGAGGATTTAGGTATGACCCTGGAGGGTATGGCAGCGGCATTGGAAATCTCACGCCGCCAAGTGGCGGAGTACCGAAAGAACAAGCCGATTCCGAAGTCGATCGCGTATGCAACTCGATATCTTGTCAACGTGAAACACAAGGACGAGGCAGATCAACTGGCGATGGCCGGTTGAGTAATGGGTAAAGCCCGTCGCCAGGCACACCTTCACACCGCTCGGAACCGAACCATCGCCGCTCCAGCACATCAAGAATGCGGGGCAAGTCTTCGGTGTCGATGTCGCTCTCGACCCGGAGACGACGGCCGCCGCCAAGCGACGTCCGCGTCGAGCAGGTACACAGTGAACGCCTCAAGCCGCGGTCTCGGTTAGGGCATAGACATTGCTCGGCTTCACACCGAGAATGGCGGCGGCCTTGGACGGAGACAGGACTCCTTCGGTCAGCATCCGGCGAGACAGCTCCAGAACCCGATAACCGAGTCGATGCCGGCGCACGACATAATAGCTTGGCCCACGATCGTTCTCCTTTACACGACCCGCCTTACGGTTCTGTAGCCACTGCTGGCGGTAAGAAGCTCGTAACGACCGCCCACATTCGTGGCTGATCAAACCCTCGCAGAAGAGCCGCAATTCTCGCTATGCGGCTGATCACCTCGGCTTGCGGTGCGTCTCTCAAGTCGTATTGCTGCGCGAGTTCCGCCGGCGGCAGCAGCACGCGTCCGGCAACGTCGTTGCAAAAAATCTCGGCCGGTGTTCCGGCCGTCGATCCGCTCACACCGGTTTGACCAAAAGCGTAAAGGACCAGGCGGTGTCGCTTCCTGACGCAACGGTCATTATCGATGCAAGGCGAAGATGAGCAACGTCGATCGGCTGGTCTGGCTCACCCAGACCCTCGAGCGCCTTGTAAGGGCTGACCGAGCAGCGAAATCGACGCGCTCATGCCGTGGATTTGCGCCAACTGAACACTCAGCTTGCCGCTTACAGCTAAGGCACGACAAGTTGCCGCCAGCCGGTTAATTGGATAATTCCTATTTGTGCTGTACTTTGACAAGTAACTAACCCAATTTTCGACAGGATCTAAAGGCGCATGGACGAAAACGCGGTTTCACGCTACACTTTTTACTAAATTGTACCGGGGGAGGGCCGCGATGCGACGAATAGTCTTTGCCATCTTCGTCGCACTTACCGCGTTCGACGCGAACCTTGCATACGCATCGTCCGTCAGAGTCGCCGCTATTCACTTCAGGCCTGAGCTTGGAAACGTAGCCGGAAACCGCACGCGGCTCCTCGCGCTCAACGAACATGCCGCAAAAATGGGCGCCAAGATCATCGTGAATACCGAGATGGCCACGTCAGGGTATGCCATCTTCAGCAGAGCGGACATGTCGAGGGTCGCCGAAGAGATCCCCGGCCCGACTACGAGTGCGCTGGGCGACATCGCAAAACGCTACGGTGTCTATATCGCAGCTGGCATGCCAGAATTTGATCCACTTACGGAGCAATTCTTTAACTCAGCCGCATTCATTGGGCCAGACGGTAAAGTCATAGGGACATACCGAAAGCGAAATAACCTGATCGAAGCTTCATACAACGCAGTTGCCACCGGACCTGTGCCCGTCTACGAGACCCCTTATGGTCGCGTGGCGATCGTGATTTGTGCTGACTTGTTCTATCCACATCTGGCGCGGCTTGCAGCAGTTGCCGGCGCCGACATTCTACTTGCACCGGCCAACACCGGCGTGGAGATGGCGTTTCTTCAGCAACGCGCCAAAGAGAACGACATCTCTATAGTCGTCGCAAATCGATATGGGACGGAAATCAAAGGCAATGAGGTCGATGTCTTCACCGAGGACTCATTCAGCATTCCGTCGCCTTTTGCCTATGATTTCTCGCACGGAAGTCGGAGCGCGATTGTGGAGAAAAACGGTGTGCCCGTCGGGGGATGGACTGATGCTGCCGACCACATACTACTGGGTAACCTCTCAATAGGAGCGCAGGGGACTTTTCCGGTCGTACGGCGCCCTGACCTCTATTCTGTGCTGAACCAGGACACTCTTGAGGAATACACGTTCAGGCAACTTGGATTGCCGAAGCCAACGATTGCGGCCCTCGTGGCTGCCGATCCCGGCAAGTCGATCGCGGAGCCAGATAAGCTTGTTCCACTATTGGATTCCGCGCTGGCTGCAGCGAAAAACGAGCACCTTTCGTTGGGCCTAGTCGTATTTCCTCTTGGGATCCTTCCCGATGCCGATCCAAGATCGCTGGACGCTCTATCCGTACTAGCCAAGAGTTACAGCGTAGATCTAGTCGTATCCTTCGGAAATGATCCTTTAGGAAACCGACCGATGAGTATTCTCTTCGCGGTGGATGCTGGTAAAGTTAGCCTTCATCGCTATGTACGCACACATCGGCTTCCCAACGAGCGCTTCCAAGTCGGAGAGCACTTTCTTGTCGTCGATCGACCTTATGGCCGATTGTCCATTCTGCAAGGGCCAGATTTGCTGGCGCCGGAAACCTCGATGGTCATGGAAAAACTCGGTGTCGATACCATTGCCGTTGCCGCAGATACGTCAGACCCATCTTCGGATACTCTCTGGCGCACGAGAGCGGCCGACTACGTGAATATTGTCGTGGCAAATCGATCCGGTGACGAGGGTGTCTTCCTCGGAGGCTATCCACCTGCTCCGAGCGAGATTGTTGCCGAGGGCATGGCGCTTATTCGATCCGACAGCGCACTGGTGCGCTCGAAGAAAGAGCCGCGGCATGTTGATGTTTCACCCTTGCTTGTCCAGTGTACTTCGGCCCGGTGCTGAGAAAGCAACGACGTCGAACCTGTTTTTGCAACCCAAACTGAAGCTGCGCTGATACTATCTAAGAAGAGCTTTTCTGCCGCGGGACAAGCCGATGACTTTTGATGCGTCGATGTTTGCCAACTTCGTAGCAGTCTCCAGTCCCGTGCATGAAAGGGTCTCGCCGTCCTATACGGGAATCCACGCCCTCTTTGACATAATTGTTGTTGGTTCAGGGATCGGAGGAGGTGTATTAGCCGATGATCTCGCCGACCGCGCAGGGGATAAGAAGCGGATTCTCGTTCTTGAGGCGGGGTCATATCTATACCCCACACACGTTTACAATTGCTCGCGAATGCCGAACAGTACCGTTGCCCAGAGGTTTGGCACCAGTTCGTTTTGGCAATCCGGTGCGGAGGGCACGCAGTATTACATCCACGAGCGGCCACAGATGAATCTTGGCGGTCGTTCGATATTTTGGTCCGGCCTGATTCCGACAATTCAGGATTGGGAACTGGAATTCTTTCCAGCGCGAGTTCGACACGATCTGAAGAGTGGAATGCTGGAGCAAGCCGGTGCGGCATTGAATCAGTCAATCACCTTAGGCGAAACCGCGCGAAAAATTGTTGGTAAGCTACGTGCCAGCGCGCTTGCTGAGGATTTCAACATTGCCGAAACGCCTAGAGCTCTGCATCAGCCTTATTTGCGTCCGAACGGCACACCGGCTGCCGAACTTACCGCCCAATCGACGGGTGTCTTCAACACAGCAGAGTTGCTCATCAATCAAATCGGCTTATCGTCGAACGAAAATCCGGGCGGCGATGGCTCGGGTTTGCGCTTGCTTTTGAACCACTATGTCGAAGACATCAAGCGCTTGGACGAAAACAGACTTGAGGTCCTCGCACGCAACACATTGACAGGGGCGCCCCGCTATTTTCAGGCGGCTACAGTTGTGCTTGCCTGCGGAGCAATTGAAAGTCCAAAGCTGCTGGCGCGCAGCACGATCGGGCGAGAATTACCGGCCGAAGTGCGTTCGCTCGTCGGGCTCGGATTGACGGATCATCCCACGACAAACGAAATTCTAACGACAGCGACACACATTGGGGATGTGGCAATTCCGAAAGACACCACAGCCAAGATAATCCTCTACTCCAGGGGGAAACGCGACGCTGGAGGGCAAATCCTATACCCGTTTAATGTCGAGATGAATGTCAATCACGAATACTGGCATCTCCGCGAGAATGATCCTGCGAGTCCCGCAGTACCCATCGCAACGACGGGTGCATCCATCATCGATATCAAATTCAGCTTTGGAAACTGCATTGATCCTATGAACGAGATCCGAAATTGCCCGCCGTTCGGGTATGTGCCTGAGATCGTATTCCGCAACCAAAGCTGGACCGACTACCTCGTTGCGTCGCGGCTCCCAGCCCTGGCAGGCTGGCACAAGTCGGATAAGGAAGTTTTCGCCGTACTTAACGAGGTCACGCATAAAATCTTCAATCAGTTCCAGCGCAACGGTGTCGCTTGTGAGCCCGTCGAAAATAGATGGTACGGCGAAGGGGGTAAGGGCTTCGGCTATGGCACTGTTCACCACGTTGTCGGAACACTGCGCATGCCCTACAAACAGTGGTTTGGAGGACCGGTGTTGACCGAGAGCGTCGTCGACGAAGATTTGCGCGTGAGAACTGTCGATAACCTTTTTGTGTGTGACATGTCTGTGATGCCGTTTGCTTCGGCCGCGAATCCGGTTCGTACGCTGGCCGCACTTGCTCTGCGCCTCTCAAATCGTCTTGGATGACGACAAGTATGCTCCGATCGAGATCGGCCCAAGGTCGATGCGAGCGAAGCCGAACTTGGCGATCAGAGAACCGACCTCGGCCTTAGATCTCTCAGGAACACGTCGATGACGTGCTCGATTTCCCATCGTGGACGCCCGGCACGGCCGGCATTTATGATCTGCAGTATAAACCGATCTTACGGGCCGGGAGCATTCCAGAACCGCCAGAGGAGGTCATTCAGCACCCGCCGATCATCGATGGGAACGTCTCGCGGCTTATTGCGCAACCGAGACGACAGGATTTGACCATTCATGGTCCGTGAGTTCGTAGCGGCGACGACTCATCGAGATGGCTCTACCATTTCCGAGAATCACGCAAGTCGATAATCACCAAGAATTTTTATAAGTTTACCGCCCAAGGGCCCTTTGGAATTCCTGCATTGCAATCAGTATAATTACATTATTCGAGCCTAATTTTTAATGTTTCTATAGATGTTGCAAACATCTATTGCGGTTTGTAAGGTCGCATCCAGAATAAATATTATCATACATCTGAATTCGAGTAACTGCGAATTTAGACGTTTGTTCTCTTTGCGCTATGGAGGTGCATGCCTTTGCATACCAATGAAACGAGACGAGGAAGAGGATCTTGCGCCATCACGCCCCGTGGCACTAGTTCCGAAATAACGAGCGAGGCGACATGCTAATCTATCTCATTTATGGGCCCACCTGCAGCGGCAAGACAGACTTGGGAATCCAAATTGCACGAGAGACCGGCTGGCCTGTCATCGCCCTGGATCGAGTTCAATGCTGCCCCCAGATTGCTACCGGCAGCGGGCGTCCTTTAGAGTCGGAGCTGCAATCCACCCAGCGAATTTATCTAGATTCGCGCCCGCTCGCTGAAGGCGTGATCGAAACAGAGGCCGCTCATCTTCAGCTCATATCTGAAGTAGAGAACCGCAAAACTTCGCCTGGTCTCATCCTGGAAGGCGGTTCGATCTCCCTTTTGAACTGCATGGCCAATAGCTCCTATTGGAATGCCGGTTTTCGGTGGCACGTAAGTCGGCTGCGTCTTACCACTCCGGATGTTTTCCTGTCGCGAGCAAGGCGCCGAGTTACGGAAATGTTTGCCATCAGGGACGAGCGCCCATCCCTGCTGGAGGAATTGGCGGATCTCTGGAATCAGAACGCTGTCCGGCCGATATTGGAGGACATCGCCGGATATCGCTGCGCGATCCGGTTTGCCAAAGAACATAATATCGCAATCAGCGAGTTGTTACATCTCGACCCGTTGCGGCAGCAGGCGCTGATAGCGGCCATTGCCGACGAATATCTTGAATATGCGAGATGGCAGGAGCGTGATTTCCCTGACTGGCGAGAAGACGATCGCTCCTCTGGTGGCTTCACATTAGCGGCATGTGGAGAAGTTAAGTTAGTCAACCAAAGAGATGTGTGATGAACATTGCGATGGACGTACCTTCCGAAATGGTCATTTTGTGCAACGTGCATGGTGAGGCGATAGGCACGGCTCCAAAATCCGAGATCCATCATGCCCAAACGCCGTTGCACCTTGCCTTTTCCGTCTACATCTTCAATGCCGAAAACAAGCTGCTCGTCACGCGGCGGGCATTGGACAAGATCACATGGCCCGGCGTTCTCACTAACAGTTGCTGCGGACACCCGCGGCCGGGCGAACCCTTGACTGAAGCCGTCGAGCGCCGGGCCCGCGAAGAATTGGGGATAGATGTAGATGGCATTCGTCTTGTGCTACCCGAGTTTTCCTATTGCGCCACAATGGAAAATGGCATCACTGAACATGAGTTGTGCCCGGTGTTCACCGCCCGCTGCCAAACTTTAAGCGTAACACCGGATCTGAGCGAGGTGTCTGCTTGGAAATGGGTAGATTGGCAATGGTTTCTCGGAAGCGTACAGAACGGGCGTTTGACGGTGTCGCCATGGTGTCGCGCGCAAGTCGAACTGCTTGAAGCGTTGGGTGCTGATCCATCGCAATGGCCGACAGCGCATGACCTAAGGTTGCCAGAGGCCGCTAGAGTTAGTATTCAGGAGGTTGGCCCCACAGCTGCGCATCGCACTGGCGTGGGCACTTGACCCGGCCTTCGTCGCTCGGCAACTCGAAGGGATGTCACTCTGCCGGTTGGGAGAAAAGTTTGAGATATTGCGTCTGTTCCGGCTCAAACCCCGGCCGGCAACCATTCTATGTAAACGCTGCAAATCGCCTCGGCGAAGCTCTGGCCATGTCAAGGATCGGTTTGGTACACGGTGGCGCTTCGGTCAGTTTGATAGGGACGATCGCAGACGCGGTCCTAAGCAATGGCGCAGAGGTATCCGGCGCGCTCCTCTCGAGTAAGAGATTGCTCACACCGGTCTCGCTGCGGATTTCCATGCTCGAGCGTAAAGCGCTGATGGCGGCGCTTCCCGAAGGCTTTAGCCCGATGACAGGCGGGTTAGGAACGCTCGAAGAGCTGTTGCAAGTATGGACATGGGCTCAGCTTGGCTATCACAAAACGCCTTGTGGACTGCTCGACATAGCAGGCTTTTATCGCCGGCTGGCTACTTTTCTTGATCACGTCGTGCATGAGGCTTTCCTGACCCACAATGATCGCGACATACTGCTCGCCGAAGAGGACCTTGAGGCGCTCCTCCCTGGGATGACAGGTGGTAGGACCGTTCAAAAAACTAGCTGCAGAGCTGACGATTCTCCAGGTGTGTTCTACCACTCAGCAAGCACCGAGCTTCACTAATTCCAATCAATGTGGATTGCAGTGAACGACGTTGTCTTCAGAACGAAATCGTCTCCGCAACGCGACGCTGCCTCCACGAGACCATTGACGCCTCCGTTAAGCATGTAACGCGATCCGTCTGGCAATGAACGGCTATTCCCATGTTCTTTTGCATCTCTGGCGGGAGGCCGCCGGGTTGACGCGCGTTCCGCAAAGGATTTGTGAGATTTGTCTACACGTTAGGGTTGAGTCATGAGAAGGACCTCCGAAGAGGCCGCAGCTACCCGGAGACGGATTCTTAGCGCGGCCGAAGCTATTTTTATCGAAAAAGGATACGATGGCACTTCGTTGCATGAGATTGCCGCTGAAGCGGCTGTCACAACCGGTGCCGTCCAGTGGCATTTCGGACAAAAAATGTACATTCTGCTAGCGTTGCGCGATGAATTGTGCTGGCATGCAAGGAAATTGGACAAGCTCCTTGAAGCCGGAATGATTGAGAAGCCCCTCAAGGCAATAGCTGATTTCGCGGCATCAGCAATTAACTGTTCCGCCGACAACAACAACTGCAGGCGAATTTTGCGAATCTACCATAAGAAAGTTTCTGATACAGCCGCGTTTTATCATGAGGATCGCAGATTCCGACAGGAGGTGCGAGCTACGCTAGGGAACGTCTTCGCATACGCTGAGGCGATAAAACATTTACGTGCTCCCTGGACCTCCGATACTGCTGCAAATACCCTATGGTTTGCGCTGCGTGGGACTTTTAAGACTTGGTTGGAGGATGATTCGAAGTTTGATTTAAAGTCGGATGGCTTGCGTATCGTTCAAACGATACTCTCCTCATACGAATGCGCCGGTGTCGCCACACGTAAACTGAGTGCCGTTCGTTTGATAAAATGAGCCGATTTGGCATTCCGCGTCGCATCATTGTCTTGTTTCTTCCCGATTCTGCGGCAGCCGCACTGTCACCGTGGTCTCGCACAACACTATTGCGCCGGCCGCTCGCACTTTGCGTGAAAACCACTTGTCGAACTGGGCGCGAATGATCGTGTAACGGTTTGGCGTCGGCTCATTGAAGTCGTCCGACCGGTAGTGCATTCCGGTGTGTGACGTGTCGTCCATCAGCCAGAATCGCTGTTCGACCAGATGCCGCTCGAGAGGTGCATCATCGCGGAAATCCGGAATGATTGTCTCCAGCATGTTGGCGTACAGGATGGCGCCCTGGACGTTCTTGGAGCCCGGATACTCACCACGCTCCAGCTGCAACACCTTTAGACCGCGGCTTGCCATCGTGTAGGCGGCCGCGTTTCCAGCCATACCGGCACCGACGACGATGGCGTCGAACTTTTCCTCGGTCATAGGTCTTACCTCAGTTGACAAGTTTGAGACGGTTGGCCGGCGCCAGCCGTCTGATGAAAGCGTCCGTCAACGCCGGCAGAAAGCTGACCGCGTCGGCGACAACAGCGAGATGGGCGAAATCGAAGATGGGCGCGTTCGGATCGGTGTTGATGGCGACGATGAGGTCGGCGCCCTCGACGCCGACGCGGTGCTGGACCGCGCCGGATATGCCAGCCGCTATATAGAGTTTCGGGCGGATCGTTTTGCCGGTTTGGCCGATCTGCCGATCAGCCGCCATCCAGCCCTTTTGTACCAGCGGCCTGGAACAGCCGTAATCACCGCCGATCGTCCGCGCGAGGTCCTTGATCAGCCGCAGGTTCTCCGCAGCGCCGAGTCCGAGCCCGCCGGCAACCACCACGTCGGCATAGGCGAGATTGGCGTTCTCCGAC
>NZ_NWTH01000059.1:0-17854 GCF_002531555.1 Sinorhizobium sp. BJ1 | reverse complement strand
CTCCGAATCATGGAGACCCATAGATTCAGATCATAAATAAATATGCAACTGTAATGCTAGGGACGCGTCGTACGGCGGCGCCTCCCGTCAAAAAGCACTACGGGCGCTTCTTCACAGGTGGAGGCGATCGCCGGCCAGCTTGGGAGTATTGAGTATACGCAGCGCCCGCACTGCATTTTTGGGGCTGAGCCCTTCCATCTTCCAAGGGCCGACCTCTGCAGTCTCTCCCGTGACGAGCTGATAGATCGTGTAGGTTCCGTCTCCGTCGAAACGGCGGCCGTACTGATCGAGCTGTCCGGATCTGTTCGGCGCGCCCCCTTCGGCTTCCCATGCGCTGATCGCGAACGCGTGCTCTTCGTGTTTGCTTTTCATCTGCAGCCCTCCTTGCGGCGGTCGCCTGCGCCACGACTGTGGGATGCTCCTCAGTGATCGGACGTTAGGCCCCGTTCAATCGGCTCCAGATTATCTTCGTTGCTCACTCGCTCCTGGCCGAGTTCATCATTGCGCATGCGATACTGGGGTGAGTTGTCCCTTAAAGGGAGTTTGGCGGTGATGTGATAGGTTTCTGCCGCACGGGGTGAAATATTTGCGCGCTTTAAGACGCACTGATAGACCGACCGGGAATCGATTAAGGCGCATTGAATGTTGCCTTTACGGTTGAGGTGACGGCGAGATTGCGTCTTCGTGGCGATCGACTGCAAAATGAGGCGTTCAAGTTCCTCGGGATCGATCGCTACAAGACGCATTCGGTAATTGTTCTCGGCCGTGGCTGGCAGCTTGATAAAGGTCGCCACACGGCGATAGGCGAGCCAGGAGATGCCTTCGATCAACTCCTCGTCCTCGTCGACTTGGTAGTCGCCAGGAGCCACCATCTCATCGAGGTCTGGCATCCAGAATGGTTGATCGAAATGGACCGTTCGATGTGTCGTCCGGGCAAACATGCTGCCCTCCTTTTCTGTGGCGTACGTGGGGCGCGAGATTCAGCCAGGATGGGCCGCTTGGCGCCAATTGCAGCGCGGACGGCTATTGTCGCTACAGCCTCATTGGACCAGGCCCGCAACAGCGGGCCTGCACTTGGAAAAGCGGAATCCAGATCGGAGCGTTTGGTCCATGCCATCTGATGAAGCAAAAAGCCAAGTTGGCTTCAAAACCATCATAATTCTCGTAGGCCGTGAATGTGGCTTTACCGTGTTCTTTAAGTAAAAAGTGTCTCTTCGAAAAACACTTGTTCGGTATTCTTTAAATGTAGGAGCGTTGATGTTCTCATCGCCGTCCTAAGATTTTCTGCTATCACTAGTTGAAAAGTATTATCTGGTGAACAGTTGAATTATTGTTTACTTTAGCTCTTTTAGGGCGCACTGTAGAAAATCTGGATTGCCATCGGCTCCTGGTCCGAGCGCGGGTCCGCAACGATCCCGATAATCAACCTGGTTAAAGGGAATGAAATCATGACATTCGATCAAGTCCTTGAACGGACAAAACCCTACGCGATCGGCCTAGTCGTAGGACTTTTCGCCGCGCCGATAATCGGTTTCAATGCTGGATGGATTACCACCACCACTGCCAGCACTCTGGCGGCAGAGACGGCCAGAGTGGATGCGCTTGCGGGCATCTGTTCAACGGCGGCAGGGCGAATGGCTACTGCCAGCAGCACCGACCTCGCAACATTTAAGGGCTACGACAACCGTGCAAAGCGCGACGAACTCGTAGCAGGCATTATGGCCGATATCCAAGTTCCAGAGGACGTCCTCGGCAAAGTCAGCACGAGTTGCAGTCGCTCACTATCCTGAAGCGCAGCGGACGCCGCGCAGCGGGCATCTCGACCAAACGAAACTCAGGAATTCAGCTATGAAAAATCTCATTCCCGCCCGCTTCTATACCTACGATTTCACGCGCTTGTTCGTATCGCTTGCCTTCACTCTGGCGGTTGCCGTGATTGTCTATTCGGTCCTGTTCGGAGGCATCCTGTAGTCGTCTGATCATGCGTGCGTCCGCCCTACGAAGCTGGAAAGCATCCTGGACGGACGTTCGGGATGCAGCGCGTTGAGCGGAAACTGGTAAGTCTTCCCGACATTAGCGCTTCATGCGAGTAAAATGGGCCTGGCAATTTGGAAGAGTTGGTCTGGACTTTATCCATGACACAAGCTCAGGCTTTCGCCTTCGCCATTCTGATCGGCCTGATGGTCGCTTTCATATGGGGACGGCTTCGCTACGACCTCATTGCAGTTCTCGCGCTGCTTGCCGCAGTTTTCACCGGCATCGTGCCGCACAAGGCAGCGTTCTCCGGCTTCGGGGACGACATTGTCATCATTGTAGCCAGCGCGCTTGTCGTAAGCGCCGCGATTGAGCGCAGTGGTGTCATAGGGGCATTCCTCCATCGCGTGGCGCCCAGTGTGACCTCGGTGCAGGCTCAGGTTGTTATTCTCGTGACGACCGTCTCGGTTCTCTCCGTGTTCATCAAGAATATCGGCGCGCTGGCGATGATGATCCCAGTCGCATTCCAGATGGCGCGCCGGTCGAAAGCTTCCCCTTCGTCCTTTCTCATGCCGATGGCGTTCGGTTCATTGCTTGGCGGGCTCATGACCCTCATTGGGACATCGCCGAATATTGTCGTTTCCCGGATGCGCGAGGAACTGACGGGCCGACCTTTCAACATGTTCGATTTCACTCCTGTCGGCGTGGGGCTTGCCGCAGCGGGCGTAGTCTTTCTGGCGTTTGGCTACCGACTGCTTCCGAGGGGACGCGAGGCGGTCCCGACAATGGAGAAGGCGCTTAGCATCAAGGACTACATGACAGAGGCACGCATTACTGCGAAGTCGACGGTTCTCGGCAAGTCGATCAGTCATTTGTCGACCTTGTTGGACGAGGAGGTCCTTGTCACCGGCCTTGTTCGCAACCGGGTCGAGCGCCTGATGCCACGGCCGGACGTCGTCCTTCGTCAGGGCGATATCGTTCTATTAGAAGGAGACCCTCAAGCGCTGGAGCGAGGCATCAGTCGCGCGCGTCTGGAACTGGAGGGGCACGACCGCCCCACGGAAGCAAAAGGAGTCGACGAGGAGATTGCCGGAATTGAGGTGGTGATCGGCCCGAGATCAGTCTTGATCGGGCAAACCGCCAAACGCTTGGCGCTACATGATCGCTTCAATATCAATCTTCTCGCGGTGAGCCGAAGCAGCAAGCGCTTCACCGAGCGCTTGCGCGACATCGCTTTAAGACCTGGCGACGTTCTCGTTTTGAAGGGCGATCTGGTGCTTCTCCCGACCAGGCTGATGGAACTCGGTCTTCTCCCGTTGGCCGGGCGTGAGATCCGCTTGGGGAATCCGCGAAAGGGCCTGATTCCGGTGGTGGTCCTGGCAGGGGCCATGGTACTAACGGCATTAGGCCTGCTGCCCGTTGCCACAGCCTTCTTTGCTGCTGCTGTCCTGACGGTACTGCTCGGTTCACTTTCGCTTCGGGAGGCTTACGAGGCTGTCGATTGGCCCATCCTGATAATGCTAGGGGCTCTCATTCCCGTGAGCCAGTCGATCCATACGACCGGTGGTGCCGACCTCATCGCCGGCGGCCTCGCTCAGCTCTCTACCGCCTTGCCCCCCTACGGCGCCCTTGCAATGATCATGGTGGCAGCAATGGCGGCGACGCCGTTTCTGAACAATGCAGCCACCGTTCTCGTAGTTGCCCCGATCGCCGTTACCCTTGCTCAGCGCCTTGGCTACAATCCGGACGCCTTTCTGATGGCAGTCGCGGTGGGGGCGGCTTGCGATTTTCTTACGCCTGTTGGACACCAGTGCAACACTTTGGTACTGGGTCCCGGCGGTTATCGCTTCGGCGACTATTGGAAGTTGGGGCTGCCACTCTCGTTCATTGTAGTCTTGCTGGCCGTGCCTCTGATCCTGTTGTTTTGGCCGCCAGTTTAGCGCTTAGCGCGTTTCAATTCTGATTTCAGGTTCACCGTGGCGTCGGCCTAAAGTCTGCCCGTAAGGACCAGAATGAGCAGAACGATCGCCACGACGCCGAGGACACCAATGCCGCCGTGCCCGTAACCGTAGCCATAGCCTCGAGTCGTCCACTAAACCTGCCCAAGAGAAATATTATAAGTATAATTAGGAGTATCATTCCCAAGGACATGTCTTTTCTTCATTTGAATCGAGTTCCATTTCCTCTCGATCGAAATGCCGTCCTCACCAATATTGAGCTCGATCGCCGTCTTTCCCGTCGCTCTTGAAAAGACTGACAAGCAAGGCCGCCGCAATGATGATATATGCACCAAATAGCAATATACGATATATAATGATTAATTAGAATTTCTATAATTGGCTAACAACTAGATGTATATTAGTTGAAAACAAGCAGGCTGGCAGTTGCCGCCGCTTCGAAGCAGTCGTCTGCTGTGCGATTGCGACGCGATTTAGCCCGCTTGATGTCCGTGCATGACTATGAGCGAGGTAGTTGCGAATGTCGACGAGTGTCCTGCTTGTCGATGGAGTAGAATCTCGCAAGGAACCGGAGGAGTGTCATGATTCCTCTAAGCAGACTGATCGAGCAGCTTCTGGGCATCGGCGCGCTTGTGCTGCTGGCGATTGGTTGCGCTCTCGTCCTTTGGCCCTTCCTGTCGGCGATAAGTAAGCGACAAGCCGCGGCCGTTCAGGCGGCGAAGTTCCACGGCATGAGTGCGTCGATTTCGCTGCTCGGCCAGCCGTTGGCGATGCGCTCGAGGGTCTGGGTGAGCCAGGCGACCGGATCGACGTTGTTCATTTTTGCCGTTTATGCCGACTGTCGAACTATGCCGAGCGCCTCTTTCACCGTGGCGGTTGAAACGTGCTTCTCTCGCCGTTTTGGTCGAAGACCTGTCGTCGGCACTCGGCATAGTTCTCATGCTCAGAGGGCGTTCAGGAATTCCAGAAGCCGGTCGTTCGGTCGAAATCGTTCGGCCTTTGCACGTTCATATGGCTTCAGCTTTGCAAGTGCGGTTTCCTTCAGTTCAAGATGGGCGTGAAGATAGGTCAGCGTGGTTTCGACCGTCTCATGGCCCAGCCATAGGGCGATGACCGAGCAATCCACGCCCGCCTGAAGCAGTTCCATGGCAGCGCTGTGCCGCAAAACATGGGGTGACACCCGCTTCGAGCGAAGGGAGACGCTGTGCTCGCGCGCTTTGGCGACATATTTGTTCAGCAGCGCCTGCACACCGTCGGCGCTGAGCTTGCCGCCGTGCATATTTGGAAAGAGAGCCGTTGCACCTCGCTTGGTGGGCTCCTTGAGCCAGTAACGAAGGGCTTGCTGTGCAACCTTGGTGAGCGGCGTGCTTCGCTCTTTGCGGCCCTTGCCAACGCATTGCACGTGCGCACCGTGGCCGAGCATGTCTCGGTCAAGGTCGATGATCTCCGAGACCCGCAACCCCGTTTGGGCGGCCAGCAATAGTAGAGTGTAATCGCGGCGTCCCATCCATGTGCTTCGATCCGTACAGTCCAGAATCGCTTCAATCTCAGGCCTGGTGAGAAACTGAAGCTGTCGCTTGTCACATCGCTTGCTCGGGATCGCGAGCACCCGCTGAATATGGGCACTATGCGCCGGCTCCTCGAACAACGCATATCGGAAGAAAGACCGAATAGCGGTAAGGCGGAGATTGCGTGTCCTTACCGAGGTGGATCTCCTCGTCTCAAGATCCTCCAGGAATGCGCCGATGAAGGGCGCATCCAGCTCCCGCAATGTCAACTGCGACGGAGACTTGCCAAGGCGCCTCTTCGCGAACGCAAACAGGAGCCGGAAGGTATCGCGATAGGAGGCGATAGTGTTGGAACTGACGCATCGATGCTTCATGAGCCGATCCGTGAACCATCGCTCGATCAGCACGGCCAGATCATTCGTGCGTCTCATGATCGAACCTCCCAGCGCTTATCCAGTCGTCGCGCAGCATGAGTCATCAGCTCAGGTGCGGCGGTTAGGTATCAATAGGTGTCGCGAACATTGGCATGGCCGAGGAAGGTCGAGAGAATCGGCAACTCGCGCTCAACATCCTCGCCAGCACGATACCAGTTGATCAGGGTCTGGACGGCAAAGCGATGGCGCAGGTCGTGAATCCGTGGGCCATCGCGCTGCCCCTCCAGCCGCAACCCGACCTGCCGAGACAACTGCCAGAAAACGCGGTGCACGTATTGATGCAGCAATCTGCCGCCCTGCTCGGCGACGAAGAAATAGGGGCTGCGCGGCATACCGAGGTGTGCGTCGCGCCGGGCGGCATAGTCCGACAGCACAGTGGCTGTCGTGGCATGCAGCGGCACCAGTCGCGACTTGCCGAACTTCGTCTCGCGAATGGTGAGGATCCCCTGGTCGAGATCGACGTCGTCCCGGAGCAGGCCGAGCGCTTCGGAATGGCGTAGTCCGGCTACTGCGATCAGCCCGAACAGGCAGTGATATGTCCAGCGACGAAGGGCGTTGGCTGGCGGCAGCGACAGTGCCGCCGCCAGAAGCGCCTTAATCTCGGCATCGCTGTAAATGTAAGGCTTTGCCCGCCGCGCCGGCCGCACGGCGTCGCGCGGTGGCACTTCCGTCAGAGGGTCGAAATGAACGAGGTGCTGAGCAAAGCAGCGCACATCAGCCAAGCGGATAGACCAGCTCGGCTGTCGGCCAATCAACGTCACCCACTCCATTGCCAACTCAGTCGTGATGGTCTCGGCGCCGCGAGCCTCCATGAAGGTGACGAATTGTGACAATCGTCGCGCAGGGCCATGGTACTTGTATTCCAGCCCTTGGCGCATGCCTACGTAGCGCTCGAGCGCGGTGCGAAGCTGGCTCATTGGACACCTCCCGGCCAGGACAGGCTCAGTTCGCGTAGCTTCTCGATATCGAGCTTGGCGTAGATCCGTGTGCTGTCGATGCTCCGGTGGCGGAGCAATTGGCCGATCTCCGCGAAGCTGGCTCCCGACCGCAACAGATCGGTCGCGAGGCTGTGGCGGAAGAGGTGCGCCGTGATGCGCATAGCCATTAATGCCGGCCCGTTCGAGTGCTTGCTTCGCGATCATCGTGATAGCGCAGCCGGAGGCAAAACCGACATGCGGAGCGAGTGTCCGCAGAAATAGCCGACGACACGGTGAAGCCGGTCGCCCATGTCGGATATAAGTGACGATAGCTGTGCCAACGTCGTGGCGTAGCGGCATCATCGCTTGTCGCCGCCCCTTGCCGTGTACGAGGATCGTGCCTGACTGCCAGTCGATATCGTCAAGACTGAGGACGGCAACCTCGCTGGCGCGCAAGCCGAGCTTGGCCAGGATCATCAGAACCGCATAGTCCCGATGACCCATCGCAGTCGTTCGATCGCAGGCATCGAGAACCTGCTGGACTTTCTGTGGCGGCAGGAAGGTTGGCAGGCCCGCAAGCCGCCAGCGGCGGATGGACGGCACGCAATCGGCCAAGGCCGCCGAAATGAAGCCCTTCAGATGCAGGTAGCGTAGGAAGGCGCGCACCACGCCGCACATCGCCTTGCCGCTGTCGGCGGAGCCATTGAGCGCATGTCGCTCGACATAACCGATGACGATCTCCGGCGTAAGCGCTGCAAACCCATTTGCGCCAGCAGGACAGACCTCCCTCAGAAATCGGTGTGACAGCAGCTTGTGGCTTTCCACCGTCGAGGTGGCGAGCCCTCTCTCATTCGTGAGATAAGCTGCGAACACATCGATAATTTGCTCGTGCTCTGTGCGCTCAATCGGGAGGGCGGCTGGTATTAGGCCTTCTTCCCGTAGTGCGGAAAGCAAGCGCCGGAGTGCCGATCGGTCGCCCGCGTCGGGGCTCCAGTGTTTGAAGCGGTGCCCAAGAAACTGATCAACATGAACTTCGCTTAAAGCTTGGGGGTCATGTCCGCTGCCAACATGCCAGTCCATCAGCTCGCGAAACAGGCTCAGCGATCGCCAGGTGCATTGTCGACCCAAGCCTTCATTCGACAATCTGCCAGCGTAAACGCGCGCAAACTCCCCATACCGCCCGTGGATCAGCTTCCGATACAGTGTGCTGCGCTTCAAATAGTCACTTGCGTTCATCTATCCTCTCCTTCGCGTCAATTGCGACGGAGGGACCCTACGCTATGCCGATCGGGGTACCGCTATGTTACCGAAAACGTTGGCAAAAACTTGCTTAATCGGCATAGTTCGCCGGTCGGCATAAACCGCCTTATGCCGAGCGCGGCATAATGCCGTCTGCAGCAGTGTCGCGATGGTTGCCCAGCTTCTTCCGCCGCCGTCGCTGTGTAAGCGGCAAGCAGACCCCGTCTGGCGGAAGGGGTGAGCGGTCGGATATCGGTAGCGGACACGATGAGCTGCTGTGAGCTTCTATGTCTGCGCCTAGTTCTGGAACTAGAACCTTCCATATGATCGAAGCTGTTGCCGACCGCCTTGAGGGTGCGCCGCGGCAGCTTCGCCGGCGCTGGTCGGATGAGTTCAAGGCACGGGCGGTGGCGGAGGCATTGGAGCCAGGCGCGAGCGTCTCGGCGATCGCGCATCGGCTCGGCATTCACCCGTCGCAGCTCTTTGGCTGGCGTCGTGCAGCCTTAGACGCTCGGAAGGTTCCCACGGAACCGGCGCGTTGCGAGGTAGTCGCGGCGTCTGCTGGCGAAGCGGTGATCGAGATCGTCATTGGCGATGTGATCGTGCGTGCTCGCGCTGACGTCAGTGAGGCGCACTTGCGGCGGGTGATCCGAGCGGTGCGGTCGGCATGATACCCTCCGGCGTGAAGGTGTTCCTGGCCAGTCATCCGGTCGACTTCCGCAAGGGTCCCGACAGCTTGCTGTCGCTGGTGCGGGACGCCGGCAGTGATCCGTTCAACGGTGCGCTATACGTCTTCCGGGCCAAACGAGCGGATCGAGTGAAGATCGTCTGGTGGGACGGCTCCGGCGTCTGCCTTTATGCCAAGCGGCTGGAAAAAGCGCAGTTCTGCTGGCCGCGGATCGGTCATAACCGGGTTCAGCTCAACCATGCCCAGCTTCTGGCGCTGATCGATGGCATGGATTGGAAGCGGGTTCGCGCCGTGCCGGTCAAGCCGCCGGAGATTGTTGGGTAAAAGCCCTGCGGCGAAGTGAATCAGCGGCCTGAAAGGACAGGAAAACCGGAGCAAAATGTGCTCTGGTCGAACCGATGACGCCGCCCGATCTCAACCTCCCAGACGACGTTGAAGCGCTGAAAGCCATGGTGCTTGCCATGGCCGAAAAGGCGGCGCGGGCCGATGCGCTGCAGAACGAGGTCGCTGATCTCAAGGCGCGCAATGCCGATGCC
Organism: Sinorhizobium sp. BJ1; assembly: GCF_002531555.1. Taxonomy (NCBI): domain Bacteria; kingdom Pseudomonadati; phylum Pseudomonadota; class Alphaproteobacteria; order Hyphomicrobiales; family Rhizobiaceae; genus Sinorhizobium; species Sinorhizobium sp. BJ1. The sequence continues at coordinate 8,600 of NZ_NWTH01000059.1, read as the reverse complement.
GATGAGCGCATCGAACGACTGACGCAGATCCTGAAAGCCTTCGATCGCGCCCGCTTCGGCCGGCGATCGGAAAAGCTCGGCTCCCCAACCACCGACGACGAGCAGCAGGCCTTTGTCTTCGAGGAAATCGAGACCGGCATCGCCGCGATCAGGGCACAGGTCAACAAGGGCCGCGAGCGCCCAGAAGGCAAACGTCCGCCGCGGCCACGCAAGGGCTTCGCACCCCACTTGGAGCGGGTCGAAGTGGTGATAGAGCCGGAGGAGCTGCCGGAGCATGCCGGCAAGCAAAAGGTGCTGATCGGCGAGGACGTCTCGGAGCGGCTGGATGTGGTGCCGGCGAAGTTCCGCGTCATCGTCACCCGCCGCCCGAAGTATGCCTTCAAAAACGAGGACGGCGTCATCCAGGCGGCGGCGCCGGCACACATCATCGAGGCCGGCATTCCGACGGAAGCACTTCTGGCGCAGGTCGCCGTCTCCAAATATGCCGATGGCCTGCCGCTCTACCGGCAGGAGGCGATCTACGCCCGCGACAAGGTCGAGCTCGACCGCAAGCTGATGGCGCAATGGATGGGCAAGCTCGGGTTCGAGCTGGAGATCCTCGCCGACTACCTCTTTGATGAGATCAAGAAGGGGGAGCGGATATTCGCCGACGAAACCACCTTGCCGACGCTCGCTCCCGGCTCCGGATCGACAAAAACTGCCTGGCTTTGGGCGTATGCCAGGGATGATCGACCATTCGGAGGCAGTGGGCCGCCGATGGTAGCCTATCGCTTCGAAGATAGCCGAGCCGGCGAATGCGTCGCCCGGCATCTGAACAGCTATCGCGGCATTCTGCAGGTGGATGGTTATGCCGCCTACAACAAGCTGGTCCGCTCCGATGGCGGCAATGACGGCGTCACATTGGCTGGCTGCTGGTCACATAGTCGGCGGAAGTTCTACGAGCTGCATGCTGCGGAAAGCTCGAAGGTCGCCACGGCGACGGTCGAACGGATGGCCACGCTATGGCAGATCGAAGAAACCGTGCGCGGGCAAAGCCCTGAGGCCCGTGTCGCGGCGCGCCAGCAGGCCTCTGCGGCGGTGGTCGCCGAGCTCTTCGCTCTCTGGCAGCAGACCCTGCCGCGGATCTCCGGCAAATCGAAGCTGGCCGAGGCGATCCGTTACGCCATCTCGCGCCGCAGCATGTTCGAGCACTTCCTGACCGACGGCCGCATCGAGCTCGACTCCAACATCGTCGAGCGCGCCATCAGGCCACAGGCGATCACGAGAAAGAACTCACTCTTCGCCGGCAGCGACGGCGGCGGAAGAAGCTGGGCAACCATCGCGACACTGCTGCAGACAGCAAAAATGAACAACGTCGATCCGGTCGCCTGGCTCACCCAGACCCTCGAGCGCATCGCCAACGGCTGGCCGAGCAGCCAAATCGACGCACTCATGCCGTGGAACTACGCCGCCTGAACGGCCTCAACTTGTCGCTTACGATTTGGTTCTCAACTTAATCAATTTACTGTCGTCTTCCAGGAGACGTCAGCCAGGTCAGCGCCACAAAACCGAGTGCTGCCGAGATGACGGAAGCGCCGAGAACGCCGAACTTGACGGAGTTCAGAAGCTCCGGCTGGAAGGCAAGCTCGGCAATGAACAGAGCCATGGTGAAGCCGATCCCGGTCAGCAGGCTTCCGGCTGCCAACAGACTCCAGGGTAGCTCGTCTGGACGAGTCCCGAAGCGCAGTTTCACGGCCAGCAAACTGAAGAGCACAATGCCAACGGGCTTGCCGACCACGAAGGCGGCGACAATTGCGATCGTAAGGGGAGTGTCGAAGTTTGCGTCGGCTATCGGGACGCCCGCGTTAGAGAGGGCAAAAAACGGCATGATCACGAATGCGACCCAGGGATGGAGAGCAATCTCAAGACGCTCGATCGGCGACAGTGCCTCGCGGGTCGCGACGCCTGCCCGGTGGAGGTCGCTACGTGCTGCCGTGCCGCGGCTCCAATGGTTGCCGGGCGGATAGGCGCTCACGCGGTCGAGTATAGCATGGAGGCGGGTGTCGCTTATCCAACTGCGCGCCGGCGTCATTATCCCAAGAATCACTCCGGTAAGCGTCGCGTGAACGCCCGATGCGTCGAATGCCAGCCAAATGCCGGCACCTATCGCGAAATAGACGGGAATGCTGCGGATGCCCAGACGCGCGATTCCAGCTACGACGACAAGGCCGAGACCGGCGGTTCCGAGTGCAAGCCAATTCAAGGTTTCGCCATAGCCGATCGCCACGACAAGGATAGCGCCGACGTCGTCGAAGATCGCAAGGGAGAGCAGGAACAGCCGCAAGCTCCCTGGTATGCGCGAACCGAGCAGGGCAAGGCATCCGATGACGAAGGCCGTATCGGTGGACATCACGGTGGTCCAGCCGCTCGCACCCGGCCCGCCGCCGACAAGCAGCGAGAACAGACCGGCCGGCACCGCCATCCCGCCAAAAGCAGCGGCGACAGGTAGTGCGGCCATACGCGGGTTGCGTAACTCCCCCAGCACCAGCTCGCGCTTCAGCTCAAGGGCGATGACGAAGAAAAAGAGCGTCATCAGACCGTCGTTGATCCAGTGCTTCAGCGAACGGGAGATCTCAACGTCGCCAACTCTGACGCCCGCAGGCATCTCCCACAAGGCGAGAAACGACGACGACCACGCTGTGTTTGCGAGGCTGAGCGCCAAGAGTGTGCTGAGCAACAGGACAATGCCCGCCGTAGCCTCGATGCGGAGAAACCGCATGAACGGCTTGGTGAGCCGATCTGCGGGTTCCCTGGGAAGCCGTGAGAGGCTGTCATTCATGCCGTGAACCGCTCCTGCGTTTTGATCGGCAAATGTTCCCAGCGGCTATTGCAAGGCCGGCACCTCATAAGTCCACACCCGGAACGACTTCAGGACGTGTGGCCCGAACGAGTTGATGAGGGGGACATCGGCCGCGTCACGGCCGCGCGCAACCACGATCCGGCCCACACGCGGCGTATTGTTGCGCGGATCGAACGTGTGCCATTCATCGTCCAGGAAGACTTCGATCCAGGCACTGAAATCCATCGGGTCGACGACCGGGACGCCGATGTCGCCGAGATGACCGTTGATATAGCGTGCGGGAATGTTGAGACAGCGGCAAAGCGTCACCGCAAGATGCGCGAAGTCGCGGCAGACACCAACGCGCTCATGAAAGACTTCGAAGGCCGTCCGCGTCGACCGGGCCTGCATGTAGTCGAAGCGGATATGCTCGTGGACGAAATCGCAGATCGCTTGCACACGACCCCAACCGGGTGTTACCGCGCCGAACATGTCCCAAGCGCTCTGGCTGAGACGGTCGGTCTCGCAATAGCGGCTGCCCATGAGGTAGGCGAGGCAATCGTCCGGCAATTCCGGCACTGGGAGTTCCTGGGCGGCTGGCAGCACTTTGTCCGGTTTGCCGTCGTCCTCGATTGTGGCATCGCCCCATATCGTCAGGTCACCCGCCGGTGCGACAAGCCGCCGGCATCGGTTGCCGAAGAGATCGCGATAGGTCGACGTCGGCACTTCGGGGGCGGTGAATGTCGTTTCAGGAACCCGGATATCGGCCGCGCGATCCTCGTGGACCGACAGCAGGCATATCAACGCGGCCGGTTGCTGGAAGTTCAGCGTGATCTCATAGCCGTAGCGGATCAGCATCTGGATCCATCCTAACGGAAATCGGCGGCGGTCAGTGTGTAGAAATCGCGGCGGCCACCGGAATAGGCCTTGCGTGCGACATCGTAGATGGACAGGCGCAACGCGTCGAAAGCAGAAAGGAGCTTCGATTCCGAGATTTCCGACGTGCCCAATTCGGGATCCGCTATCACCAGTGCCTCGGCCTCGACGAAGAACCGCACCTCGAACATACCGTCATGGCCGATGAAACGGACGGCGTTTCGCTTTTCATCGAGGCTGCGGCTCGCATTCGGAAATAACAGCGTCATCCTCAGCGAGCCTCTGTTTCGCGCGACGCGGGCCGCGCTGGTGCCGATAAGCTGATCCGCTTTATCCGTCGCTCTATATAGCGGAGGTCATCGTCGACACGCGCCGGTGCACCTATGGACACGTGGTAGATCCGCCAGGGGCGATCCATTTCAATGTGGCGGCCATGTTCCATTAGCTCGGGGGCTGACGTCCCACCTTCATTTTCCCAGATGCTGATCGCAAGCGCATGTCGCCGGGCTTCAATTTCATTGCGGTGGGCGTTCATGGTGGTGGCCTTTCATCAAGATTTTCGATGGTGTCGAGCCTGCTTGAATGGATCGTGCTCCCATCACCGTCGGTGATGGTCACGCCGTCCGGACGCTGCGGCATGTCGAGCGTCCTCAAAAGCTCCAGGGCAATCTCTATCGCCTCGTCGAGATCGGCAGCTTCCGCGGGCCGACGATCGCATGCGCGTCGTCCGCATCCCGAATACGGTAGAACGCAATCACGATCTTCATCGGCCATTGGGCAGAAGGTCGTAACCGTCAGTTCTTGCCCTGTCGAGCGAGGCGCTGCCGTTCGCACCCGGCTTGATCTGGTTGCCGAACGTCTTTGCGATGAGAGTGGCGCCTTCATCGGCGGACGATATGCGCACCGGTTCGAGCCCGTCCTGCGTCGTCACCCGCTCATGACGTGCGTCGTCGTTTCGAATGCGGTATTGCGGCGAACCGCCGCTCGGCGGGAGCGTGCCGGTGATGTGATAGATGTCCGCCGGCAAAGCCGATCCACGATATCCGCGCTTCAGCCGAACAGCTTGACCGACGGTAAAGAGATGTGGGGCGGCGTCGCGGCGGACCGGACGGCCATTGCGTTGCAGAGTGTTTGTAGTGGTCATAATTGCTTGTAGTCCTTTTTTGGAGTGCGGCTTCGAGATCAGCCGGATTGGTCGGCATCATGTATTGCGTGGATCTTGGATGGCCCGCGGGCATATGGATGAAGGCACGAGACGTTGCCCGGCACATGGGAGGCGTCTGCGTAGTGCGACTGGTCATGACGGCGCTCCGCGCAGAAGCACACGAGGCGGCCTCGCATCCTCTGCCCAACCGAAACGATCCGTGTTCAGCGCTCGAGTGTCCGTGCCAGGTTCGAACGAAGCGACACTGCGCGTCCGATCGGCTGCATCAAAGTTCGTGGTGAATGGCGGGTCCTCTGACGCCGCGAAGCCAAATTGGCTAGTGCAACCAAATCAACGAGTTTCTTATATGTGGGCCTCAAATCCCTTTCAAACAAGGTCATCCGTGCACCAACGCCGGTCAGGCACTGTTCTCAGTATCCCATGCCGCCCATGCCGCCGTTACCGGCCGGCCGTGCAGATTCTCTTGAGGGAATGTCGGCGATCATCGCTTCGGCAGTGATCAGAAGTGCCGCGATTGAGCCGGCGTCCTGCAAAGCGGTCCGCACGACCTTCGCCGGGTCGACGATGCCGGCTTTGATCATATCGACATAGCTCTCCGTCTGCGCGTCAAAGCCCTGGTTGTAATCCCTGCTGTCGGTGAGTTTTCCCACGACGATCGAGCCTTCGACACCGGCGTTCTCGGCGATCTGCCGGATCGGGGTTTCAAGCGCCCTGAGCACGATCGAGATGCCCGCCGTGACGTCCGCATTCGCTCCGGTCAGTCCGACCAGGACCGACCTGGCGCGCAACAGGGCAACACCACCGCCAGGAACAATGCCTTCCTCAGCCGCGGCGCGCGTGGCGTTCAGCGCATCGTCGATGCGATCCTTCTTTTCCTTGACCTCGATTTCGGTCGCGCCGCCGACGCGGATGACCGCGACTCCGCCGGCGAGTTTCGCCAAGCGCTCCTGCAGTTTTTCCTTGTCATAGTCGGAGGTCGTCTCCTCGATCTGTGCCTTGATCTGCTGGATGCGCGCCTGGATGGTCGCTTTATCGCCGGAGCCGTCGATGATCGTGGTGGTGTCCTTCTCGATCAGCACGCGCTTGGCGTGGCCGAGCATGTCGAGCGTGACGTTCTCGAGGTTGATGCCGAGATCTTCGGAGATCAGCTGGCCGGCCGTGAGGACGGCAATGTCTTCCAGTATGGCCCTGCGGCGGTCGCCGAAGCCCGGCGCCTTGACGGCCGCGACCTTCAGGCCACCGCGCAACTTGTTTACGACCAGCGTCGCCAGAACCTCGCCCTCGACATCCTCGGAGAGGATCAGCAACGGTTTGCCGCTCTGCACGACCGCCTCGAGTATCGGCAGCATCGCTTGCAAATTGCCAAGCTTCTTTTCGTGGATGAGGATGTAGGGGTCCTCCAGTTCCACGCGCATCTTCTCGGCATTGGTGACGAAATACGGCGAGAGATAGCCGCGGTCGAATTGCATGCCCTCGACAACGTCGAGTTCGGTCTCGGCCGTCTTGGCTTCCTCGACGGTGATGGCGCCTTCATTGCCGACCTTGTCCATCGCCTTGGCGATCATCTCGCCGACTGTCGCGTCGCCGTTGGCGGCGATGGTGCCGACTTGGGCAATCTCGCCCGAGGACTTGACCTCCGTGGCGCGCGCCTGGATTTCCTTGACGACAGCAGCGACACCGAGGTCGATGCCACGCTTGAGATCCATCGGGTTCATGCCGGCGGCGACGAGCTTGGCGCCTTCGCGCAGGATGGAGGCAGCGAGCACGGTCGCCGTCGTGGTGCCGTCACCGGCGAGGTCGTTGGTCCTGGAGGCCACCTCGCGCACCATCTGCGCGCCCATGTTCTCGAACTTGTCGGCCAACTCGATTTCCTTGGCAACGGCGACGCCGTCCTTGGTGATGCGCGGCGCGCCATAGGCCTTGTCGATGACGACATTGCGGCCCTTGGGACCCAGCGTCACCTTGACGGCGTTGTTGAGCAACTCGACACCGCGCAGCATGCGATCGCGCGCATCAGTGGAGAATTTAATTTCCTTAGGAGACATTATGTTCGTCCAGTTCGGTTTCGAGATGCGGGGTCGGAAATCGACCGTCAGGCAGCTTTATTGGCCGCGACGGTCTTTTCGACGCTGCCCGCGATGTCGGCCTCGTTCATGATCAGTTCCTCGTCGTCGACCTTGACATCGGTGCCGGACCATTTGCCGAACAGGCCGGCCCTAACGTCGAGCGGAATCAGCTTGCCGCCTTCATTTCCCGTGCCCGGACCAACGGCGATCACGTCGCCTTCCTGCGGCTTTTCCTTGGCAATGTCGGAACTGAAGATCCCGCCCTTGGATTTGCGATCGCCTTCCGCGCGCCGGGTGACGACACGGCCATGGAGTGGACGGAATTTCATAGAGATTCTTTCTGCGGTCGGCGCTTAGGGCGACTGCAATCCTTATATAGCACGATTGGCACTCGATTGATAGGAGTGCCAAGAAATATTATTTATACAATGAAAAAATATAAGTCAATAATTCCGACCAATGCCGTCGTGAGTTAACAGAAATAGAAGATATTATATCTCGCTCCATACCTTTATATTTTGTTTATCTAAGAATTTTTTGATGTGAATTCGTGGGAAAACCTTGGACTACGCATTGCTTGGAACCCCAATCGAGGCGTGGAGGTGGAAAGCCGAAGCAGGAAAAGGCTCCACCCAAAGCTGAGAGCATATTAGGCAGGCGTTCGTGCACGGATCGTTTATTGGTTTGGATTAGACAAGAGGCTTGCCGGCCACCCTACGACGCAGGACGGACCCTGCATTTTCTTGTCGACAGCACCGTCCTCCGGATGGCGCCAGATCCTGTCGCAGATGGCGCAAGCTGTATCTGGCACGGGATGCCGACAGCGGTGAGATCATTGCCGATACCCTGACGGTTCAGGACACTTGCGATGACTCTCAAGTTGAACCACCCTCGATCAGATGGGCGGTCCGATCGGACAGTTTACTGCCGACGGTGCCTATGACGGAAAGCCAACCTACGACACGTCATCAATCACAGCGCTGCTACCCCCATAATCATTCCGCCACGCGCCAACGCGGTCAGAAGCAATCTACGGTCGACCTCCCGGCAGAAGGGACAGCATATCGCCCTCAGCAGAGACGCCCGGATGAAATGGCAGGCCTCCAACGGTTACGGCAAACGCTCGCTTGTCGAGACCGCCATCGGGCGCGCCGATGGGACGGGCGCTAGCGTTCTGTGTCGCGTGCGCGCCGCCTTCACTTTATAGAACTCAGCCATATTTACACCTTAACTGCCGGAAGGCGGTTCCTTCAACAAGGGGACCTGGGGCATGTCCATCATAATCAGCATCCTGACCACGGTCCTTGTCATCGCCTTGGTGCTGTACCTCGTGCAAAAACTTCCGATTGATTCGACGATGAAGCAGATGGCTCAGATCGTCACTGTAGTCGTCGGCATAGTCTCATTGCTCAGCTCGCTGGACGTATTCTGATTAGCGCACGGGCCTTGCCACTACTCGACTCACCCGACGCCACCGGCCGGGAGTGCTCTCAGCCCGCTTTCCCGCCTTTGCGGTGCGGATTGGCCAAGGCGTCAACACATACCTGCGCGCCAGAAGGGTTGCAATTCGCAAAGGCTCATTGTCGGACTGCTGAGCCAGCTCGCTTGAGCCGGTGCTAGAGCCCGTCCGTTTTAATCGGGGTCATATCCTGCTGCGGCGAAATAGTTTGCACAT
>NZ_NWTH01000058.1:0-18828 GCF_002531555.1 Sinorhizobium sp. BJ1 | reverse complement strand
CGTGGCCAATCGTGCCGATGTTGACGTGCGGCTTGTTGCGCTCGAATTTGCTCTTTGCCATTTTCGGCTCTCCGTTTCCTGTCCCCTAGAGGGGAAATCTTTTCATTCTGTTTCAGCGCGGGGGTATTCCGGTCACTTCTGGCCGGAATACTTCGCCTGGATTTCCTGCGCGACGTTCGAGGGAACCGGCGCGTAGTGATCGAACAGCATCGTGTACTGAGCGCGGCCCTGCGACATCGAGCGCAGATTGTCCACGTACTTGAACATGTTCGCGAGCGGCACGTGGGCGTTGATCACCACGGCGACGCCGCGCGATTCCTGACCCTGGATCTGGCCACGGCGAGAGTTCAGGTCACCGATCACGTCACCGACGTAATCTTCCGGCGTTACCACCTCGACCTTCATGATCGGCTCGAGGAGCTGAGCACCGGCCTTCTTGGCCGCTTCACGGAAGCAAGCGCGCGAAGCGATTTCGAACGCGAGGACCGACGAGTCGACATCGTGGAACGCGCCGTCGATGAGCGTCGCCTTGACACCCAGCATCGGGAAGCCCGCGAGCGGACCCGAAGACAGGACGCTTTCGATGCCCTTCTGAACGCCCGGGATGTATTCCTTCGGAACCGCACCGCCGACGATCTTCGATTCGAATGCGAAGTCCTCGCCTTCCGGGTTCGGTTCGAAGACGATCTTGACGCGTGCGAACTGACCGGTACCACCGGATTGCTTCTTGTGCGTGTAGTCTTCTTCGTGCTGACGCGTGATGGTTTCACGGTAGGCAACCTGCGGAGCACCGACAGATGCTTCGACCTTAAACTCGCGACGCATGCGGTCGACGATGATGTCGAGGTGGAGCTCGCCCATGCCGGCAATGATCGTCTGGCCGGATTCCTCGTCGGTCTTGACGCGGAAGGACGGGTCTTCTGCAGCCAGTCGGTTGAGCGCGAGGCCCATCTTTTCCTGGTCGCCCTTGGTCTTCGGCTCGATCGCGATCTGGATGACCGGCTCGGGGAATTCCATGCGCTCGAGGATAACCGGCTTCAGCGGATCGCAAAGCGTATCGCCAGTGGTGGTTTCCTTGAGGCCCGCGAGAGCAACGATGTCGCCGGCGAAGGCTTCTTCGATGTCTTCACGCGAGTTGGAGTGCATCTGCAGCATGCGGCCGACGCGCTCGCGCTTTTCCTTGACCGTGTTCATCACCGACGTGCCCTTTTCGAGCTTGCCGGAATAGATGCGGGCGAAGGTCAGCGAACCGACGAAGGGGTCGTTCATGATCTTGAACGCCAGCATCGAAAGCGGCTCGTTATCGTCAGCCTTGCGGGTGATTTCAGCCTCGGTCTTGACGTCGATGCCCTTGATCGCCGGAATATCGATAGGCGACGGCAGGTAGTCGACAACGGCGTCGAGCAGCGGCTGAACGCCCTTGTTCTTGAAGGCCGTGCCACAGAACATCGGATGGAACTTCACGTCGATCGTGCCGCGGCGAACCAGTTCACGGATCTTGTCGTTGTCCGGGTAGCTACCTTCGAGATAGGCTTCCATAGCCGCTTCGTCGATCTCGACAACCGTCTCGATCAGCTTTTCGCGGTATTCTTCAGCCTTTTCCTTCATGTCGGCCGGGATTTCGACGACATCCCACTGGGCGCCGAGCGACTCGTCGCGCCAGACGAGAGCGTTCATCTCGATCAGGTCGACTACGCCCTTGAATTCGCTTTCGGCGCCGATCGGCAACTGCATGACGACAGCGGTCGCGCCGAGACGGGTCTTGATCATCTCGACTGAGCGGTAGAAATCCGCGCCGGTCTTGTCCATCTTGTTGCAGAAGATCATGCGCGGGACATTATACTTCTCGGCCTGACGCCAGACGGTCTCGGTCTGCGGCTCAACGCCGGCGTTGGCATCGAGAAGCGCGATGGCGCCGTCGAGAACGCGCAGCGAACGCTCGACTTCGATGGTGAAGTCCACGTGGCCGGGAGTGTCGATGATGTTGAAGCGGCGCATCTTGCCGTCACGGCCCTTCCAGAAGGTCGTGGTGGCTGCAGACGTGATCGTGATGCCGCGCTCCTGCTCCTGCTCCATCCAGTCCATCGTCGCGGCGCCGTCGTGAACTTCGCCGATCTTGTGGGACTTGCCGGTGTAGTAGAGGATCCGCTCGGTCGTCGTCGTCTTGCCGGCGTCGATATGCGCCATGATACCGAAATTTCGGTAGTCTTCGATTTTATATTCGCGAGCCATGGGTGACTGCCTTTCGAGACGTGTTGCCGTTACCAGCGATAGTGCGAGAACGCACGGTTGGCATCGGCCATCTTGTGCGTGTCTTCGCGCTTCTTCACGGCGCTGCCACGGTTGTTTGCTGCGTCCATGAGTTCGCCGCACAGGCGATCAACCATGGTCGTTTCGTTGCGCTTGCGCGCGGCCGCGATCAGCCAGCGGATGGCGAGGGCCTGGCGACGCTCCGGACGAACGTCGACCGGAACCTGGTACGTAGCACCACCGACGCGGCGCGAACGCACTTCGACATGCGGAGCAATGTTGTCCAGCGCGGAATGGAACACGGTGACCGGTTCCTGCTTCAGCTTCGACTGGACCGCCTCGAAGGCACCATAGACGATGCTTTCTGCGACGGACTTCTTACCGTCCAGCATGATTGCGTTCATAAACTTCGTGACGACCAGATCACCGAACTTCGGATCCGGGTTGATCTCACGCTTTTCTGCTCTGTGGCGTCGGGACATACTTTTCGTCTCTCAACTTTTAAATCTTGTGACCAGCGAAATGGCGCCGGTTGCGATGTTATTTCGGACGCTTCGCGCCGTACTTCGAACGACGCTGCTTGCGGTTCTTCACACCTTGCGTATCGAGAACGCCGCGGATGATGTGGTAACGAACACCCGGAAGGTCCTTCACGCGGCCGCCGCGGATCATCACCACGGAGTGCTCCTGAAGGTTGTGCCCTTCACCGGGAATATAGCCGATCACTTCGAAGCCGTTGGTCAGGCGGATCTTTGCAACCTTACGCAGAGCCGAGTTCGGCTTCTTCGGGGTCGTCGTGTAGACGCGGGTGCAAACGCCGCGCTTCTGCGGGTTCTCCTGCAGGGCAGGAACCTTGTTGCGCTTTACCTGTGCCTGACGCGGCTTGCGGATCAGCTGGTTTACGGTAGGCATGTAACCATCCCTTGCAAAAACTTGTCTCGTTACCCTTTCGGGCGGATCGTTGCCGTCGCCGGCGGTACCGAACGCCTATGAAATGCGCAAAACGAGGGCCGATCCGCTTTTTCCGCAGATGGCCCCGACAAAAGCAGAGGACGCACTATCTCGCGCGTCTTGCGTGCAGCATTGTGTCTTCAGCGTGCGTTTGAACCTTGTTTGAGGCGAACTCCAGAACGCGACGTTCCGAACCAGCCAGCCTCACATGGGCTCTGATGCGGCGGGGTGTACTGATTTCAGGTCGATCAGTCAAGGGCAATTAACAAATAATCTCGGTCTTGCAGCCCTGACATGCCTGAAATACAAGGCTTTGCGGCGCCCCGGCCGCTTCCCGCGTAAAAACACGTCGTACCAACCGCCGCATTGTCTTCTCCCCTTAAGGAATCGGCAACACATCCCGAGGTTCCCCACTCCCGCGAGTCGGCACGATTCGGCCGCCCCTGACGGCCGTCGATTTTCTCCTTTCCCGAGGATCCCGGCTCCTATCACCTTCGCGACAAGCCGAAACCGGGTTAAGGTAACCGGCATTCGAACGAGGATCTTTCCATGCCCATTTTGCCCGACAACGACAATTCACCCGAAGAGCCGCTGATCTTCGTCATCATCGGTAAAGCCTACGAGAACGAGAGAGACGAAGAGGGGGTGGAGATTCACGTGATGCTCCGGGCACCGGATGACGACACCGCCGTGCGGGAAGCGCTCAACGCGCTTGCCGAGGAAGGCTTCTTCCAAGCGGACCTCGATCAGATCGGCACCCTGACCGACATTCCCGACGAGGAACCGCATGCGTCGGCCTACCAGGGCGCGCTCGAGGGCGAGGTGTCGATCATCCGCTTCGGCTGACCCAACTTTCTTGAGATGAAACGAAGAAAGCCGCCCGGATTGCTCCGGGCGGCTTTTTCGATGGCGAAGAGGGTGACGATCGCCCTCCCCTCTCAGTTCACTCCGCCGCGGCGTTCTCGTTCGCCATGTCGGCGAGCATCGGCGTCGCAGCGTCGGCACCCGTACCCTTGCGGCGCTCTTCGAGGATCAATTCGTCGCGCGCCGTGGCGATGCGACGGATCTGCGTCATCGTACCGCCGGTACCGGCCGGGATGAGGCGTCCGACGATGACGTTTTCCTTGAGGCCCTGCAGGTTGTCCGTCTTGCCAGCGACCGCGGCCTCCGTCAGCACCTTGGTGGTCTCCTGGAACGACGCAGCCGAGATGAAGGACGGCGTCTGCAGCGATGCCTTGGTAATGCCGAGCAGAACCGGCTCGCCAAAGGCCGGCTTCTTGCCCTCGGCAAGCAGCGAATCGTTGACGTCCTCGAGCTCGATGCGATCGACGTTGTCGCCGACGATATAGGTCGAGTCACCGGCGTCGGTGATTTCGACCTTCTGCAGCATCTGCCGGACGATCACCTCGATGTGCTTGTCGTTGATGACAACGCCCTGCAGACGGTAGACTTCCTGGATCTCGTTGACGAGGTAGGAAGCCAGTGCCTCCACGCCCTTGATCGCCAGGATGTCATGCGGCGCCGGGTTGCCGTCGAGGATGTAATCACCCTTTTCGATGTAGTCGCCATCCTGAAGGTGGAAGGGCTTGCCCTTCGGAATCAGGTACTCGACCGGCTCCACACCGTCTTCCGCCGGCTCGATCAGCACGCGACGCTTGTTCTTGTAGTCGCGGCCGAAGCGAACCGTACCGTCGATCTCAGCGATGATGGCGTGGTCCTTCGGACGACGGGCCTCGAAGAGCTCGGCAACGCGCGGCAGACCACCGGTGATATCCTTGGTCTTGGCGCTTTCGAGCGGCGAACGGGCAAGAACGTCGCCCTGGCTGACCTTCTGTCCCGGCTCGACCGAAAGGATCGCATCGACCGAGAGCATGAAGCGGGCTTCGCCGCCGCGGGCGAGCTTGGCAATGCTGCCGCTCTTGTCCTTGATGACGATCGCCGGCTTGAGGTCCGTACCGCGCGGCGTCGAACGCCAGTCGATAACCTGACGCTTGGTGATGCCGGTCGATTCGTCCGTCGACTCGAGAACCGAGATGCCGTCGACCACGTCTTCGAAGTGAACGGTACCTTCGACTTCCGTCATCATCGGACGGGTATAGGGGTCCCACTCGGCGAAACGCTGGCCGCGCTTCACCTTGTCGCCGTCATCGACGAAGATCTTCGAACCATAGGCGACGCGCTGCGAGGACCGCTCGACACCGCGTTCGTCCAGGATCTGGATCGCCATGTTGCGGCCCATGGCGACAAGTACGCCATCGGAGTTGCGCAGCATGTTGCGGTTCTTGATCTGGACCGTACCCTCGTAGGACGCTTCGAGGAACGACTGGTCGACCACGGTCGCAGTGCCGCCGAGGTGGAAGGTACGCATAGTCAGCTGCGTGCCCGGTTCACCGATCGACTGTGCCGCGATGACGCCGACGGCCTCACCCATGTTGACGGGCGTACCGCGGGCCAGGTCACGGCCATAGCAGACGCCGCAGACGCCGGTCTGGATTTCGCAGGTCAGTGCCGAACGAATGCGGACGGACTGAATGCCGGCCTTCTCGATGAGTGCGACATCGGCTTCGAGGATCATCCGGCCGGCATCGACGATGCGTTCGCCAGTGACCGGGTTGTCGATGTTGTCGAGCGCCGTACGACCGAGGATACGCTGTCCGATCGAGGCGACGACCTGACCGGCATCGACGATCGCCGTCATGGTCAGACCCTTGTCCGTGCCGCAATCGACATGCGTGACGATGCAGTCCTGCGCGACGTCAACGAGACGACGGGTCAGGTAGCCGGAGTTCGCGGTCTTCAAGGCGGTGTCTGCCAGACCCTTACGGGCACCGTGCGTCGAGTTGAAGTACTCGTTCACGGTCAGGCCTTCCTTGAAGTTCGAGATGATCGGCGTTTCGATGATCTCGCCCGACGGCTTGGCCATGAGGCCGCGCATGCCGCCCAGCTGGCGCATCTGGTTCGGCGAACCACGAGCACCCGAGTGAGACATCATGTAGATCGAGTTCATCGGCTTCTGGCGACCATTGTCGTCAAACTCGACCGCCTTGATGCGCGCCATCATCTCTTCGGCGACCTTTTCGGTTGCCTTGCCCCAGGCGTCGACGACCTTGTTGTACTTTTCGCCCTGGGTGATCAGGCCGTCATTGTACTGCTGCTCGTATTCCTTCACGAGCGCTTCGGTATCGCCGACGATCTTCACCTTGGTGTCGGGGATCACCATGTCGTCCTTGCCGAACGAAATGCCGGCGCGGCAGGCGTGCGCGAAGCCGAGCTGCATGATCCGGTCGCAGAAGATCACCGTGTCCTTCTGACCGCAATGGCGATAGACCGTGTCGATCATCTTCGAGATGTTCTTCTTGGTCATCTCCTGGTTGCAGGTTTCGAACGGAACGTTCGGGTTCTTCGGCAGGAGTTCGCCGATGATCATGCGACCGGGCGTCGTTTCATAGATCTTCGAGACCGGGTTGCCCTCGGCGTCGACGGTCTTGTAGCGGCCACGGATCTTGGCGTGCAGGGTGACGACCTTGGTTTCCAGCGCATGGTGCAGTTCGCCCATGTCGGAGAAGGCCATGCCTTCGCCCGGTTCGTTCTGGTTCAAGATCGACAGGTAATAGAGACCGAGAACCATGTCCTGCGACGGAACGATGATCGGTGCGCCGTTTGCCGGATGCAGGATGTTGTTCGTCGACATCATCAGCACGCGGGCTTCAAGCTGGGCTTCGAGCGACAGCGGCACGTGAACGGCCATCTGGTCGCCATCGAAGTCGGCGTTGAAGGCGGTGCAGACGAGCGGGTGCAACTGGATCGCCTTGCCTTCGACCAGGATCGGCTCGAAGGCCTGGATGCCCAGGCGGTGCAGTGTCGGCGCGCGGTTCAGGAGCACCGGATGCTCGCGGATGACCTCGTCGAGGATATCCCAGACTTCCGGCTTTTCTTTTTCGACGAGCTTCTTCGCCTGCTTGACGGTCGAGGAATAACCCTTCGCGTCGAGACGGGCGTAGATGAACGGCTTGAAGAGCTCGAGCGCCATCTTCTTCGGCAGGCCGCACTGATGCAGCTTGAGTTCCGGACCGGTCACGATGACCGAACGGCCGGAATAGTCGACCCGCTTGCCGAGCAGGTTCTGGCGGAAGCGGCCCTGCTTGCCCTTGAGCATGTCGGAGAGCGACTTCAGCGGACGCTTGTTGGCACCGGTGATGACGCGACCGCGACGGCCGTTGTCGAACAGCGCATCGACGGATTCCTGCAGCATGCGCTTTTCGTTGCGGATGATGATGCCCGGCGCGCGCAGTTCGATCAGCCGCTTCAGACGGTTGTTACGGTTGATGACGCGGCGGTAGAGGTCGTTCAGGTCCGACGTCGCGAAACGGCCGCCGTCGAGCGGCACGAGCGGACGCAGATCCGGCGGGATCACAGGAACGACCTTCATGATCATCCATTCCGGACGGTTGCCGGACTCCATGAAGTTCTCGACGATCTTCAGCCGCTTCATCAGCTTCTTCTGCTTCAGATCCGAAGTCGTCTCGGCCATTTCGGCCCGCAGATCGCCGGCGATCTTCTCGAGATTCATCGAAGCGAGCATCTCGTAGATCGCTTCGGCGCCGATCATCGCGGTGAACTGGTCTTCACCGAACTCGTCGACGGCAATCATATACTCTTCTTCGCTGAGAAGCTGGTTCTCCTTGAGCGAAGTCAGGCCCGGCTCGGTGACGATGTAGTTCTCGAAATAAAGAACGCGCTCGATATCCTTCAGCGTCATGTCGAGCAGCGTCGCGATGCGGCTCGGCAGCGACTTCAGGAACCAGATGTGGGCAACGGGCGCGGCGAGCTCGATATGGCCCATGCGCTCGCGGCGAACGCGCGACAGCGTTACTTCGACGCCGCACTTTTCGCAGATGATGCCCTTGTACTTCATGCGCTTGTACTTGCCGCACAGGCACTCGTAGTCCTTGATCGGACCGAAGATGCGTGCGCAGAACAGACCGTCGCGCTCTGGCTTGAAGGTGCGGTAGTTGATCGTCTCCGGTTTCTTGATCTCACCGTAAGACCAGGAAAGAATCTTCTCCGGCGACGCGATCGAAATCCGGATGGAATCGAAGGTCTGTGCAGGCACCTGCGGATTGAAAAGATTCATGACCTCTTGGTTCATGCCTGTCTCCTTTGCGGGCGATACGCCCTGAGCTTGGCGAGGGTGCCGGCAAATCCCGGGCGCCAGCCCCTGCCCATAAACAGCTAAAACCGCATCGGGTGCGGCCCTGTTCCTGCCGCGGGCAAAGCGAGATGCCCAGCGGCGGAAACGGTGCGTGCCGTCTAGCGGCACGCACCGGATATCGTCTTACTCCGCCGCGTCCGGCAGCTGCGCCGCCGTGCCGACATCGTCGACCTTCGAGTTCTCCAGCTCGACGGAGAGGCCGAGCGAGCGCATTTCCTTGACGAGAACGTTGAAGCTCTCCGGAATGCCCGCCTCAAACGTATCGTCGCCACGGACGATCGCCTCGTAGACCTTGGTGCGGCCGGCCACGTCGTCCGACTTGACCGTCAGCATTTCCTGCAGCGTGTAGGCGGCGCCGTAGGCTTCGAGCGCCCAGACCTCCATTTCGCCGAAGCGCTGGCCGCCGAACTGCGCCTTGCCGCCCAGCGGCTGCTGGGTGACGAGCGAGTACGGACCGATCGAACGGGCGTGGATCTTGTCGTCGACCAGGTGGTTGAGCTTCAGCATGTAGATGTAGCCAACGGTCACCTGACGGTCGAACTGATCGCCGGTACGGCCATCATAAAGCGTCGACTGACCCGTTACCTTCAGACCTGCCTGCTCAAGCATCTCGTTGACGTCCGCCTCGACAGCGCCGTCGAAGACGGGCGTTGCGATAGAGACACCGCGGCGGGTCTGCTCGGCCAGCCGCACGATCGATTCATCGTCGTACTGCTTGATCGGCTCGCCCTTCGGACCGGATCCGATGACGCTGTCAATGGTGTCGCGCAGCGGCTGGATGTCAGATCCGGCCTTATAGGCATCGAGCATCGCGCCGATCTTCTTGCCCATTCCGGCGCAAGCCCAGCCGAGATGCGTCTCAAGGATCTGACCGACGTTCATGCGCGACGGCACGCCGAGCGGGTTCAGCACCACGTCGACATGCGTGCCATCTTCGAGGAACGGCATGTCTTCGATCGGCACGATCCGCGACACGACGCCCTTGTTGCCGTGACGGCCGGCCATCTTGTCACCCGGCTGGATCTTGCGCTTCACGGCGACGAAGACCTTGACCATCTTCATGACGCCCGGAGGCATCTCGTCGCCACGCTGGACCTTCTCGACCTTGTCCATAAAGCGCTGTTCGAGGCGCGACTTGGACTCGTCGTACTGGGCGCGAAGCGCTTCGATCTCGCCCTGAGCCTTTTCGTCCTCGATGGCGAACATCCACCACTGCGAGCGCGGATATTCACTGATCACCGCATTCGACAGTTCGGTTCCCTTCTTGAAGCCCTTCGGCCCGGCAACGGCAACATGACCGCGCAACATATCAATGAGGCGCGCATAGACGTTGCGGTCGAGGATCGCCTGCTCGTCGTCGCGGTCCTTGGCGAGGCGTTCGATCTCCTCGCGTTCGATCGCCATCGCACGCTCGTCCTTCTCCACACCGTGGCGGTTGAAGACACGAACTTCGACGATCGTACCGAAGGTGCCGGGCGGCATGCGCATGGACGTATCACGCACGTCCGACGCCTTTTCGCCGAAGATGGCGCGCAGCAGCTTTTCTTCCGGCGTCATCGGGCTTTCGCCCTTCGGCGTGATCTTGCCGACCAGGATGTCCCCCGGCTGAACTTCGGCGCCGATGTAGACGATACCGGCTTCGTCCAGGTTCTTCAGCGCTTCTTCCGATACGTTCGGAATGTCGCGTGTGATTTCTTCCGGACCGAGCTTGGTGTCGCGTGCCATCACTTCGAATTCCTCGATATGGATCGAGGTGAAGACGTCATCGCGCACGATCCGCTCGGAAAGCAGGATCGAGTCTTCGTAGTTGTAGCCGTTCCACGGCATGAACGCGACGAGCGCGTTGCGGCCGAGAGCCAGGTCACCGAGATCGGTCGACGGACCGTCCGCGATGATGTCGCCCTTGTTCACCAAGTCACCGACGGTGACCAGCGGGCGCTGGTTGACGCAGGTATTCTGGTTGGAGCGCTGGAACTTCTGCAGACGGTAGATATCGACGCCGGACTTCGACGGATCGAGGTCTTCGGTAGCGCGGACAACGATACGCGTCGCATCGACCTGGTCGACGACGCCGCCACGGCGGGCGGCAATCGCCGCGCCGGAGTCGCGCGCAACCACCGATTCCATACCGGTGCCGACGAACGGAGCCTCGGCTCTCAGCAGCGGCACAGCCTGACGCTGCATGTTCGAGCCCATCAGCGCTCGGTTGGCGTCGTCGTTCTCGAGGAACGGGATGAGCGCCGCGGCGACCGAAACGAGCTGCTTCGGCGAAACGTCCATCAGGTTGATGTTGTCGCGCGGTGCCAGCATAACTTCGCCGGCATGACGGCAGACGACGAACTCTTCAGCGAAGGACCCGTCATCGTTCAGCACCGAGTTGGCCTGAGCGACGTGGTACTTCGCTTCCTCCATCGCCGAAAGATAGACGACGTCGCTCGTCACATTGCCGTCGACGATCTTGCGATACGGGCTCTCGATGAAGCCGTACTTGTTGACGCGGGCAAAGGTCGCAAGCGAGTTGATCAGACCGATGTTCGGACCTTCCGGCGTTTCGATCGGGCAGATGCGGCCGTAATGGGTCGGATGCACGTCGCGCACTTCGAAGCCGGCGCGCTCGCGGGTCAAACCACCCGGGCCAAGAGCCGAAAGGCGGCGCTTGTGGGTGATTTCCGAGAGCGGGTTCACCTGGTCCATGAACTGCGAAAGCTGCGAGGAGCCGAAGAACTCGCGAACGGCAGCAGCTGCCGGCTTCGCGTTGATCAGATCCTGCGGCATGACGGTGTCGATCTCGATCGAGGACATGCGTTCCTTGATCGCGCGCTCCATGCGCAGGAGGCCCAGACGGTACTGATTCTCCATCAACTCGCCGACCGAGCGGACGCGGCGGTTGCCGAGATTGTCGATGTCGTCGATCTCGCCCTTGCCGTCGCGCAGCTCGACCAGCATCTTGACGACCGCCAGGATATCTTCCTTGCGCAGCGTGCGGACGGTGTCCGGCACGTCGAGGTCGAGGCGCATGTTCATCTTCACGCGGCCGACGGCCGAGAGGTCGTAGCGCTCGGCGTCAAAGAACAGCGCGTTGAACATGGCTTCGGCCGAATCCATGGTCGGCGGCTCGCCGGGGCGCATGACGCGATAGATGTCGAACAGCGCATCCTGCCGGTTCTCATTCTTGTCGGCAGAAAGCGTGTTGCGGATGTAGGCACCGACATTGATATGGTCGATGTCGAGAACCGGGATCTCGTCGAAGCCGGCCGACAGGATGACGGGAAGCGTCTTCTCGTCGATCTCGTCGCCGGCTTCCAGGTAGATTTCGCCGGTTTCGATGTTGACGACGTCCTCGGCGAGGTAGTTGCCGTAGAGGTCGTCGTCGGTCGCCTTGAGCGCCTTCAGGCCCTTGTCCTGCAACTGCCGCAGCAGGCGCGGCGTCAGCTTCTTGCCGGTCTCGACGACAACTTCGCCGGTGTCGGCGTCGATCATGTCGGCGAGCGTCTTCTGACCCTTCAGCGCATCCGGCTGGAACGGCACGCGCCAGCCCTCGCCGTCACGCTGGTAGAGCGACTTCGTGTAGAACGTGTCGAGGATTTCCTCTCCATCCATGCCGAGCGCCATCAGGAGCGACGTCACCGGAATCTTGCGGCGACGGTCGATACGCGCATGCACGATGTCCTTGGCGTCGAACTCGATGTCGAGCCACGAACCGCGATACGGAATGACGCGCGCGGCGAAAAGCAGCTTGCCGGAAGAGTGGCTCTTGCCCTTGTCATGGTCGAAGAAGACGCCCGGCGAACGGTGCATCTGCGAGACGATGACGCGCTCGGTGCCGTTGACGATGAAGGTACCATTGTCCGTCATGAGCGGCATGTCGCCCATATAGACGTTCTGTTCCTTGATGTCCTTGACCGACTTGGCGCCGGTGTCCTCGTCGATATCGAACACGATCAGCCGCAGCGTCACCTTGAGCGGCGCCGCATAGGTCAGGTCGCGCTGGCGGCATTCTTCGACGTCGAACTTCGGCGGTTCGAATTCGTAGGAAACGAATTCGAGCATCGAGGCGCCCGAGAAATCCTTGATCGGAAATACCGATTTGAAAACAGCTTGAAGTCCCTCGTCGGGGCGTCCGCCTGCGGGCTCTTCCACCATGAGGAACTGGTCGTAGGACGCCTTCTGAACCTCGATGAGGTTCGGCATCTCTGCGACTTCGGGGATCTTTCCAAAAAACTTGCGTACGCGCCTACGACCGTTGAACGAAAGGGTCTGAGCCATCGTCGCTCCTTGTCAATCTTGCATCCGGGCCTGCAACGGACGGGAACCGATGGCCAGTCGATCCCGTCGATCAATGAGTAGTTCAATCTCGTCGAGCTTCCGAAAGACGCCAGCACGGATTGCTGTGCTATCCCCCGATCGCGACCATCCTCTTGAAGAACCCATTACCCAAAAGCCGTTTTCGACAGGCTTTTGGGTAATATGTTCCAAAAACGGTCAAAGAGAGGCGGCCACAAGGGCCCCCTCCCTTCGCATTTCGTCGAATTACTTGACGTCGACCTTGGCGCCAGCGTCTTCGAGCTTCTTCTTGAGGTCAGCAGCTTCAGCCTTGGAAACAGCTTCCTTGACAGCCTTCGGAGCGCCTTCGACGAGGTCCTTGGCTTCCTTGAGGCCGAGGCCGGTGATGGCGCGGACTTCCTTGATGACGTTGATCTTGTTCGCGCCGGCATCCGTCAGGATGACGTCGAACTCGGTCTTTTCTTCTTCAGCCGGAGCAGCAGCGCCAGCAGCGCCGCCAGCAGCAGCAACTGCTACCGGAGCAGCAGCAGAAACGCCCCACTTTTCTTCGAGAAGCTTCGAAAGTTCTGCAGCTTCCAGAACGGTCAGCGAGGAGAGGTCTTCAACGATCTTTGCGAGATCAGCCATTTTACTTTTCCTTTTGTTCGGTTCGAACTGGTTTTAAATACAACAGCGAAATTCCGCCTCAGGCGGCTTCGTCCTTCTTGGCATAGGCCGAGAACACGCGGGCAAGCTGGCTTGCCGGTGCTGCGACAACCGTCGCGACGCGGGTTGCCGGGGCATTGAGAAGGCCCAGCAGCTTCGCGCGCAGCTCATCGAGCGAAGGCAGGGTCGCAAGCGACTTGACTGCTTCGGCGTTGAGCGTGGTTGTCCCCATGGCGCCGCCCAGAACAACGAGCTTGTCGTTGGTCTTGGCGAAATCCATGACGACCTTCGGAGCCGTGATCGGGTCGGCGCTGAAAGCGATCAGCGTCTGCCCCTTGAAGAGATCGGTCATCCCTTCAGACTCCGTGCCCTGAAGAGCGATCTTGGCCAGGCGGTTTTTCGCGACTCTGACGGTGCCGCCAGCAGCGCGCATCTTCGAACGGAAGTCGTTCATCTGCGCAACTGTGACACCAGCATAGTGGGCCACGACAACCGAACCGGAAGCCTTGAAGACTTCGTTCAGCTCCGTGACGAATTCGCGTTTTTCCGCTCTTTCCACTGTCTGTCTCCAGTTGACAGGGTTGCTCATCGCAGCCCTGCCGGGTTTGCCTTTGTCACCGGGATCATGCTCGATCCCAAGCAACGCTTAAGGATCCTGTCCCTTGGCGTTCCCGGAAGAGCCGGGTCTGACACAAGGCAAGCGAGGTTCGAACCGAATTTCGACGCCAATGGCGCGATTGAAATCCAGGTCTTCCCCGTCTCATGCGGGCAATGGTGATTAAGGTAGAACCACCCGCAATCTCGGACAGGAACTCCGGGCCGGAAGCCCGGATATTTCCGGCCTCGAAAGGCCGGAAATTCGGTTTCGGGCCGAAGCCCGCAATTTCTTAGGCGACGCTCAGCGTTGCCGGGTCGATCTTGAGGCCGGGGCCCATCGTCGAGGAGATGGCCACGCGCTTGACGTAGTTACCCTTGGCACCGGTCGGCTTCGCCTTGATCACCGCGTCTGCGAAGGCGCGGATGTTCTCTTCCAGCGCCTTGGCATCGAAGGATGCCTTGCCGATGCCGGCATGAACGATGCCCGCCTTCTCGACGCGGAACTCGACGGCGCCGCCCTTCGAAGCCTTGACGGCCGCCGTGACGTCCATGGTGACGGTCCCGACCTTCGGGTTCGGCATCATGCCGCGCGGGCCGAGAACCTTACCGAGACGACCGACGAGCGGCATCATGTCCGGGGTCGCGATGCAGCGATCGAAGTCGATCTTGCCGCCCTGGACGATTTCGACGAGGTCTTCCGCGCCGACGACGTCGGCGCCGGCGGCCTTGGCTTCATCGGCCTTCGCGCCACGGGCGAAAACGGCGACACGAACCGAGCGGCCGGTGCCGTTCGGCAGGTTGACGACGCCGCGGACCATCTGGTCGGCATGGCGCGGATCGACGCCGAGGTTCATCGCCACTTCGATCGTCTCGTCGAACTTGGCGGTTGCACGCTCCTTGACGAGCGTCACTGCTTCGGTGAGGCCGTAGACCTTCACCGGATCAATGCCCTCGCGGGACTTCTGTACACGCTTTGCAATCTTCGCCATGGTCTTAGCCCGTCACTTCCAGGCCCATGGAGCGGGCGGAGCCCTCGACCATTGCCATTGCGCCTTCGATATCGGCCGCGTTGAGGTCCTTCATCTTGGCCTCTGCGATCGTGCGGATCTGATCCTTGGAGATCGAACCTGCCTTGGCCTTGCCCGGAGTCTTCGAACCGGACTGGATCTTCGCTTCGCGCTTCAGGAAGTAGCTGACCGGCGGCTGCTTCATGATGAAGGTGAAGGACTTGTCCTGGTAATAGGTGATGACGACCGGAATCGGCATACCTTTTTCCATTTCCTGCGTGGCGGCGTTGAACGCCTTGCAGAATTCCATGATGTTAATGCCACGCTGACCAAGCGCAGGACCGATCGGCGGCGACGGGTTCGCCGAGCCGGCCTTTACCTGCAGCTTGAGCTGGCCTGCAACTTTCTTAGCCATTTCTCTCTGCCTCTCTTTGCCCCGCCCGGCTAACCGGAAGCGGGAACTGTTCAGCCGGTTGCCCGGCTTCCTTGCCGGTCGGTTGACCGGCGGCTGCGGTTGCGTGGTGCGGATATACCGGCCCGGCTAAGACCGGCTCCCTCCCACGCGCATGCGGATCACTCCGCCGGAGCAAGCCGACGACGTCAGCCTGCCCACTTCATAAACCTGCGTTCTCTCAGACCTTTTCGACCTGGCCGTATTCCAGCTCGACCGGGGTCGCGCGGCCGAAGATCGACACCTCGACCTTCAGGCGCGAGCGCTCCTCATCGACATCCTGTACGATGCCGTTAAAGGAGGCGAAGGGGCCATCCGAGACACGGACCTGCTCGCCGATCTCGAAGGAAATAGAAGGTTTCGGACGCTCGACGCCATCCTGCACCTGACCGAGAATACGGTCCGCCTCATGATCCGGAATCGGCACAGGCTTGCTGTCCGTCCCGAGAAATCCGGTCACCTTCGGCGTATTCTTGATGAGGTGGTAGGCCTCGTCCGTCAAATTCGCCCGCACGAGAACATAACCCGGGAAGAACTTTCGCTCGGCATCGACCTTGCGGCCGCGACGCACCTCGACCACCTTCTCGGTCGGAACGAGAATCTTCTCAAACAAATGCGAAAGGCCCTTCTGCCTCGCCTTCTCCTCGATCGATTCGGCGACCTTCTTTTCGAAATTCGAATAGGCGTGAACGATATACCAGCGCGCAGCCATGCTATTCTCCACCCAAATCAAGCGCCAACGTTGAGGATCAGGCTCATCAGCCAACCCATCAACTGGTCCGCACCAAAGAAGAAGGCGGCGGCAAAAGAGACCATGACGAAGACCATCAGCGTCGAGATCGTCGTCTCGCGCCGCGAAGGCCAAGTCACTTTTGACGTTTCAGAGCGTACCTGCTGCAGAAACGTGAACGGATTCGTTTTGGATGCCATAAAATGCTCACGCCATTACGGCACGTAAAGCCGATGTATCAGCCCCACGCACCGCGTGTCTGTTTGGACCCTACATAAAGACCGATTCCAAAAACCACAAGAGCCGATCGGTCTTTTTTGTGAATAATAAGGACGGCCGCACCGCCCGTCCCGGACATTCTCGCCGAATTCGAACGACAGGGCAAGAACGAGGGAAAGTGGCAGGGGCAGAGGGGCTCGAACCCCCGACCTGCGGTTTTGGAGACCGCCGCTCTACCAACTGAGCTATACCCCTAGACCGAGACGCGCAACCGCGACCGGATGCATCTCAAGTCTGCGGCTTCTTATTCAGTTTACCGGATCCTTTCAAGCGCATTTGCGACAAAAGAGCAAAAAGGGCCGAGAAAATTTCCGGTCATTGATTCACACCCAGGATCGCCCCGTGGCTATAGCGCGTCGCCTTTCAACGTATTCAGGCGGGGGGCTTCGGCTTTGTTTCATGCATGTTGTGATCCCGAAACCGCTGCACACTTTTGGGCGACATGCATCAGGTGTCAAGCGGCACATATTTTCGCCAGTCGTGCTCCTCCTTGAAGCCGAGGACCTCACGGATCTTCCGATTCGAGAGCAGCCCTTCGAACTCGTCGATCTCCCTGGTGAACGGTACATTCGGGTAGAAGCGCCTAGCGAGTTCCCGGGTCGGCGTGTTGGCAGACACCGTGTCGTTGCAGGCATTGAAGATCTCAAAACCGAGCCCGTCCTTCTCGATGCAGAGCTTGACGATCTGCCCCAAGTCCCGAGCGTCGATATAGCTCCAGGCAATCCGCTTGCGGATCTCCGGATGCGCGAAATAATGGGGAAAGCGCTCATATTCATGCGGCTCGATGACGTTGCCGATGCGCAGCGCGTAAATGTCGAAGCCGGTCCGCTCCGCAAAAGCGCGCGCCGTCTTTTCGTTCACCACCTTGGAAAGGCCGTAGGAGTCCATCGGATTGACGTCGTAATCCTCCTCCAGCGGGAAGCGATGGAAATCGCGGTGGCCTTCGGCGAAGCAGACGCCGTAGGTCGTCTCGCTTGACGCAACGATGACCTTGCGGATGCCGAGCTTCACCGCCGCCTCGATGACGTTATAGGTGCCCATCACGTTGACTCGGAAGGTTTCGTTGTCCGGCTTGATGAGGATGCGCGGAATGGCGGCAAAGTGGACGACGGCGTCGAAGGGTTGCGGCCCCTGCCCCTGATCGAGATCCGGAAAATCCCGATGCATCGACAGCGCGTTGAACATCTGGCCGCCGTCGGTGATGTCGGCGATCAGGTTGGTGACGCCAGGGCTGTCGAGCGGCACAAGGTCGACATTGTGCACTTCATACCCCGCTTCGACGAGATAGGGCACGGCATGCCGCCCGGCCTTGCCGGCGCCGCCGGTAAAGAGAATCCGCTTCTTCATGACGCCTCCCCCGCAACAATGATCGGCAATAGTTAAGTCGTTTCCGCGCGTGCGCAAGATGGGTTTGCACGAGGCGTGCGGTCAACATGGTCAGCGGACGACGCGGCAGGGCGATTCATGTGCCTGCCACGTCACCATCTCAGGCTGTAGCGGACGTCGAAAACGCTGCGTGGCGCCAACAGCGGATCGACAACGGCGGCGCCGAATTGAAGGTTGCCGACCTTCTGCTCGACACCGATGCGACTCAAGCCGCTCAGCCCGTCATCGGAGATATGACTATGCGCAACGATGGACGTCCGGGTTGCCGGAGCAATCACCCTGGCCGATTGCGTCAGCCTTGGTCCACGGCAGTGGTTTTCATAGGCGTTGCATTGAAGCGATAAGTTGCGGCGGACCTCCGCGTCGAGTGACGGCGTTACGATCCAGGTGCGCGCGGTTCCGAGTCCGATGTTGCCCACCCCGCTCAGAGCATTGAAGTCCATATTGATCTGTGTGGAACGTGCGGCCGCCGGCTGGCCGCGCTTGCGCGATAGCAAGCCCCAGAGCCGCAACGGCGCATCCGGTGGATCGATTTTCCCGGACGGCGCCGCACGCATCGAGATCTCGGCACCCGCGGTCGCGTCCCAGCGCCCCGGCAGACGCACACCGGCGCTTAGCCTGTAGGCATTGGCTCCCGTCTTCGAGGGCGCCCAGATAAAGGCGTCCCTGTCTGTGGCCGATGCCGTAGCCGCAGAGAGTCCCGCACAGATCAAAGCGATGCTCGCCACGGCGAGCCGCGCAGCTTTGCATTTTATCATTTGAGATTCCGATCCTCGGTCGCAACCGGTGCCATTCCGGCAAATCGTCTGGATCGGAGAATAGCACATTCAGGCGCGAGTGCCTCGCGGCAATCGCCCGCGGCAAGCCAAGCCATGGGCGCTCTGTTGCAAACAACACACGCAAGGGGTTGTCCCGCCAACGAAAAAAGCCCCGCAGTTGCCTGCGGGGCCCTCATCAAAATCCGGTGGAACCGGAGTTACTCGACGATGGAGGCGACGATGCCGGCGCCGACGGTGCGGCCGCCTTCACGGATAGC
>NZ_NWTH01000057.1:0-19460 GCF_002531555.1 Sinorhizobium sp. BJ1 | reverse complement strand
CTTTCGATGACGGAGCCGATCATAGCGGTCTCCAAGAAGAGCTGCTGCCCATTACCCCATGATGAAAAAGTAAAAAATCGGGCCTTACTCAAAAGTCGGCCAATTCGCGATCTGAGCAAATGTTGCCGCTTGATGCTGCCTCACTTCCCCTACACGGCCCACACGCTAGTTGAACGCAGAATTGGCAGCTTCCCCTACATCAATTTTCTATGTCGGCTTCTACGACCCCCTCCAAGGAATCAAATGATGTAGATACGGACTTTTTCAACAGTATCCGCCCACAGCGGTCGTTCAGCTATTTTCAGCGGACGACCGCTCCGGGGGGATAGCGGGCCTTTCGTCCCGCTCTTAGAATGACTCCCAGCCGCCATGTGCAACCGCGGCATTGCCGTGAAAGGCAGCCGCCACCTTGGCTGCCACAGACCGGGCCGGCGATATGACAGATCGGGAGGTGGCAGTTGCCTCGGCGATCCGTGTCTGACGCGAAGCCGTGCCACTTCCGATCTTGAACTGCCCAAGCAGTTCGAAGAGCGACTCAGCCTCTTTCGCCAGGCTGTGGGCGGCGGCCGTCGATTCTTCAACCATGGCAGCATTCTGCTGCGTACCTTGATCCATGGTGTTGACCGCCTGGTTGATTTCCTTGATCCCGGTTGCCTGCTCCCTGGCTGCTTCCACAATGGCCCCGACATTGCCGTTTACCTGCTGCACCTGGGATACGATGGTATTGAGCGCGGTTCCCGTCTCGCCTACCAGCGCCACTCCATTCTTAACGTGGGCGTTGGAATCGTTAATCAGGTCCTTGATCTCCTTGGCAGCCTTGGCAGACCGTTGGGCAAGTTCGCGCACCTCCTGCGCGACGACGGCGAAGCCCTTTCCGGCATCCCCCGCGCGGGCAGCCTCGACGCCGGCATTGAGCGCCAGGAGATTGGTCTGGAAGGCGATCTCGTCGATGACGCCTATGATATTAGAGATCTCCGACGAGGAGGTCTCGATCTTGCCCATCGCTTCAATGGCCTTGCGCACAACCGCACCGGAATGCTCCGCATTTTCCCGCGTCTTGCGCACAAGCTCGCCGGCCTCCTCTGCGCGGCGACTGGTATCGCTCACCGTAGTCGTGATCTCCTCGAGGGCGGCTGCCGTCTCCTCCACTGACGCCGCCTGCTGCTCTGTTCGGCGGGACAGATCGTCGGAGGCCGAGCGAACCTGCTGAGAGCCCGCGGCGATGGCGTTCGCGTTCTCAGCCACCGTCTGCATTGCCGCGCGCAGTTTTTCCACTGCGGCGTTGAAGTCGATGCGCAATTTCTCCAACGTGGGTATGAACGGCATGCTCAGGTTCTGCGTCAGATCGCCGTCGGAGAGTCTTTTGAGGGCATCAGCCAACTGATCGACATTGTTGACGCGAGCGGTGACATCCGTCGCGAACTTGACGACCTTGAAGACCTTGCCGTTCATATCGAAGATGGGATTGTAGGAGGCTTGGATATAGATCCTTTTCCCGCCCTTGCCGATGCGCATGAATTCGTCGGCGACGAATTCGCCGCCGGCCAGACGCAGCCAGAAACGGCGATAGTCATCACTGCTCGAATAGGCGCTGTCGCAGAACATAGAATGATGGCGGCCTTGAATTTCCGAGAGCTGATAGCCAAGAGCCGAAAGGAAGTTCTCGTTCGCCGTCAGGATCTCGCCTTGCGGGGTGAACTCGATCATGGCCTGGGCGCGCGAAAGAGCATCGAGCTTGCCGGCATCCTCGGCGCCCTTAAGCTTCTGCGCCGTAATGTCGGTCGCGAATTTGATGACCTTGTAAGGCTTGCCGCCTCTGGAGACGGGATTATAGGAAGCCTCGATCCAGATCTCCCTGCCGTTCTTGCCGATGCGCTTGTATTGCCGCTGGTCAAACTCACCGCGATTGAGCCTGGCCCAGAACTCGCGATAATCCGAGGACGAGGCTTCTGCCGGATCGACGAACAAGCGGTGGTGCTGACCAATGATCTCCGATGCATCGTAGCCGATAGCGCGGCAGAAGTTTGCATTTGCCGCCAGAATCTTGCCGGTCAGGTCGAACTCGATGATAGCTTGTGACTTATGCATTGCGTTGAGGACGGCTTTTGCGTCTGAACCGAAGCCGAATGCGACTGCCTTCATGTGCTTTCCTCCTAGCTCAGAATATGAGCTGCGATCGCTTTCGTTGTTGCCCCTCGCGGACTCGGCTCGTCACCCGCTGCGTACAACAGAGAGTGCCGGCACTTCGACGTGAGCGGGCAGCGATGTGTTTGATGATGCGAGGAGCTCGCGCAGCGAAGGCCGCTGCCATCATGGCAGGTGGGACGAGAATTGCGTCGCCTCGCCGTCTCAATATGGGGACGGATGGTTTCCAAATAGTGAAAGAACTATCTAATTTACGAGTTTCTTTTGTAAGCGAACGGATCGGAATTCGCGTGAACTCGACCTTCCTCCCAATTTGTAAGAACATGGCGTTTACAGGAGCTGCCCCGACCAGCCCCTTCCAAGGCAATATCGAGAGCGACGCGGACGAATGGCTGTAGACACGCGCCTCCTCTTGCAAGCCGCACTCGCCTCGAGCGTGTCCGGATCGAGTTAACTCCGCTTTTGTTCTCACCTCTTTGGGTAGTCGTGCGCTAAATGTTCTTGTCGGACCACCTATGCGGCTTCCGCGCTAGTAAGGATTCTGACGCGTCAATGTCCGCTGGACTCTTACGCGACCCATCAATTTGTCCGTAACAGAGCGCCGAAAGCCAGGGCACGGCTTGGTGCCAGGGAGCATGCCGTCGCCACCAGCGTGGGCCAGGCGCGCCGCGCCGCTTTACGGCGCACCACTGGGGACGTCGCCAGCATCAGGCGTCCTCCAGTAGGCCCAGAAACAGCATGCCAGGGCAAACCCCGGATGTTAAGCCTCCATTAGCACAGCAGCATGTACGCTCCCCTCGCAGCGCACCGCGGGCATGATGCCTCCTGCGTCCCTGGCTAGTCGGCTGGGGAATTCGTACGGAAATCTCGGCAGGTAGCATCGATGCTCAGAAATACACTTTCGGAAACCCGCCGCACTCAGTTGCTGGTACTGCTGGTCGCCGCCGTTTTCATCCTGGTTGCAGCCGCGCTCGCCGGCCTGGTCGCCGGCTCAATCGCTGCCCTCACGACGACGGCAGATAGCATCGATGACCAGAGAGCGTTGCAAGCGACGTCGGGAGCAGTGCAGGCCCTGCGCAAACAAATGGCGGCTACCTTGCGCGACAACGCGTACTGGGACGATGCCTATGCCGAGGTGAACGCCGACACGCGCGTCGACTGGATCATCGAAAACTGGGCGTCGACCTCCGCCGACTATCCTCTTTATGACACGGCCATCGTTGTCGATAGCCGGAATGTACCCGTCGTGGCGTACCGCAAGGGCGTTCCGATGGAGGTCCCACCGAACGCATTTTTTGACGATTTCCAGGCATTGATCGACGCGGCGAGACGCGTGAGGATGTCCGACGAAGTTCCTGTGCATTTCGCGCTTTCCTCCGCGGGAACTGAGCTCGTCGGCGCCGCCGCGATCCAGCCATTCGAAAGTGACGAGGCGCTCGACCCCAAAGGTTTCTATGTGCTTGTCTTCGCTAAGCTGATTACCCCCGCCGTCCTGGCCGAGGTGTCTGACAGTTTTGCAATTGCCGGCCTGTGTCTCGATTTGAAGCCTGCTGAGGGACGTTTGGCCGTCGCGCTCAAAGGTGTGTCATCCAAGGACGTCGCGTTCTTCACCTGGCCCTCGATGGCACCGGGAACAAAAAGCTATGAGAAGGTCGATGGCGACCTGCAAACAGCGGGCGGCATCCTGATCCTGTTTCTCTGCTCCATTGGGGTCGCCGGTGGGATCACCGTTCGCAATCTGCGGAACAGCGAACACGCAGCGCGCCATCGCGCACTGCATGATCCTCTGACGGGCCTATTGAACCGCGCCGGGCTGCTTGAAAACGTTGCGGCCGCCTCCGACTGGGCACGACAGAGCGGCAAGCAGGTGAAACTCCACTTCATCGATCTGGACGGGTTCAAGGCTGTTAATGATGCCTGGGGGCACGCGGTCGGAGACGCGCTCATTGTTGCCGTTGCCCACCGGCTGCGCGACGCTTTGCCGAAGGGCGCGTTTGCTGCACGTCTGGGCGGAGACGAATTTGCGGTAGTGACGCTCGAAGGTCTCGGTGCAGAGCTTGTCCCGAGCTTCGGGGGGCGGCTCCAAGAGGCGTTGGCAAGCCTGTTCGAGATCGACGGACGATCGATTGAGATCGGTTGCAGCGTCGGCGTTGCGGTATCCGGTTATGGCGCCGTGCACACCGGCGAACTCATGCGCCGCGCCGATACCGCCCTTTATCGCGCCAAGGATCTCGGCCGCGGCATCACCATCGACTTCGACGACAGCTTCGACGACGACGCACTCGAACAGGCTGAGCTGGAGAGCCAGCTTCGGGCGACGCTGTTGAAGGGTGGCATATCGGTGATGTTCCAGCCGTTGATTGATGCCCGCTCTGGCGCTGTCACCGGGGTGGAGGCTCTGGCGCGCTGGCGTAGGGAGGACGGCGTTGCGATTCCTCCCGATGTATTCATCCCGCTGGCCGAGCGCGCAGGGATGATCGATTTGCTGGGCATGCAGGTCCTAACGACTTCGCTGAACGCCGCCGCAGCGTGGCCGGCGCTCAGTCTCGGAGTGAATATTTCGCCGCTGCAGCTGAAGAACCCGCGCTTCGTTGAGCAGGTGAAGGAGGCGCTGGAAGCTGCGGATTTTGATCCTCACCGCTTGACCGTGGAGGTGACGGAGGGTGTTTTGATTTCCAATCCGGAACAGGCGCGTCGCGCGATCGACGGATTGAAGAGAATCGGCGTCAAAGTTGCGCTGGACGATTTCGGCTCCGGATATGCCAGCATCGGATCGCTTAGGCGCTTTGGGTTCGACCGTATGAAAGTGGACCGCTCTTTGGTGGCAGCGCTGGAAGTAGATCAGAATGCCGGCGCCGTGCTGCAGGCAACCGTCGCTCTCGCCAACGCGCTCCAAATCCCTGTCACGGCCGAGGGCATCGAGACGGAACGGCAGGCAACCGTAGTGCGGCTGTCAGGCTGCGACGAACTTCAGGGATATCTATTCAGCAGACCGGTGAATGCCGGCGAAGTTACCGCTCTCTGCTGCGCGGAGGGGAGCGGCCGCACGCGTCAGGGCGTCGCTGACCGTAAATAACCGTAGTGGACGTTTCATCATGCAGTTGGCTGTTCCCGAATGATGCGCGTTCTCAAGGCTCCTGCGTACCGGTGACGGCGACATAGACAGAATAGAGCGACCTCGTCGCGGCGATGAAGAGGCGGTTGCGGCGCGGACCGCCGAAGGTGAGGTTTGCAACGGTTTGCGGTACGAGTATCTTGCCCAGGAGCGAGCCGTCAGGGGCAAAGCAATGGACACCGTCACCAGCGCTCGACCAGAGATTTCCCGCCAAATCTGTACGGATGCCATCTGGGATGCCGTCGTCGATCGACGCGAAGACTCGGTCGTTTTCCAGTCCCCGGCCGTCGACCACGTCGAAGGCGCGGATGTGGCGGGGCAGGCGCTCATCATGGCTCGCACCCGAATCTGCTACGTAAAGCGTGCGCTCGTCAGGTGAGAAGGCGAGACCGTTCGGCTGGTTGAAGTCCGTGGCGATCGCCTCGACCTCGCCGGCGTGCGGATCAAGCCGATAAACATTGCGGGTCGCCTGTTCCGGCTCCGCCCGATGGCCTTCGTAATCCGAAAGGATGCCGTAGGTCGGGTCAGTGAACCAGATGGTTCCGTCGGAGCGCACTACGACGTCGTTGGGCGAATTGAGCCGTCTGCCGTTATAGCTTTCTGCGAGCACGGTGATCGAGCCATCGAGCTCTGTACGGGTCACCCGTCGCGTGCCGTGCTCGCAGGAGATCAAGCGGCCCTGTCGGTCGCGCGTGTGGCCGTTAGCGAAGTTTGACGGTTGGCGGAAAATCGAGACACCACCCTCCGGCGTCCACCGCAGTATGCGCTGGTTCGGTATATCGCTCCAAATGAGGTGATTGGCATCGCTGAACCAGACCGGCCCTTCGGCCCAACGGCAACCGGAATAGAGCTCTTCCAGACGGGCGCTGCCGACGATCAAATGGGTGAAGCGCGGGTCATGGATCTCGTAAATGGGGTTCTTAGCCATGCGAACCGTCCTGGAATTAGCGCACACCCGGTTGTCGGCCGCCTGCGAGCATGATGACGCCTATGATGATGAGCCCGGTCATGATCAGGCGGATGCCAGCACCGAGCCCGTATGTATTAAGCATGGAAACGACGAGAAACATAAAGAGCGAGGCGCCCCAAATGCCCGGCACGTTGGAATCGCCGCCGGCGACCGCGGTGCCGCCGAGGACGACGACGGCAATCGACATGAGCAAATATTCCGAACCCATATTGAGAGCCGCGCCCCCGGAAAAGCAGGCGAGCAGATAACCGGCAAGCGAGGCGAGCACGGCGCAGAACACATAGGTGATGAAGCGAGTGCCGTCGACCGGGACTCCGGCCATCCTCGCCGCCGGCGTGCTCTGTCCGATCGCCGAGATCCAGCGGCCGTAGATCGTCCTTTCGAGGAGGAACCAGGCGACAAGCGAGATGAGGAGCGCGATGATGGTGACATTGGGCATACCGAGCGTGCTGGCTGTCGTGAAATCCGCCAGGAAGCTCGGCGGTTTTATGCGAAGCCCGCGATTGGTCCAGATCGCTGCCGACTGGACGATGAAGCTCATCGAAAGCGTCGCGATGATCGGTGGGATGCGCAGCGCCTTGATGAGCGCGTAGTTGCACACGCCTACCGTGACCCCGATAAGCACGGCAATGAGCAGCCCCGGCAGGATCATGCCGTTCTCGACGTTCATGAGCTTCAGCGCGACCGTGCCCGCAAGCGTCATCGTGGCCGGTACCGACAGGTCGATATTGCCGGGGCCGAGCGTGATGACGAACATCTGGCCGAGGCCAACGATGATGGAAAACGCCGCGAAGGTGAGCGCTGCCTGCGAGAGGCCGATCGTGCTGGCGCCGCCTGTCACCACAATGGCGCCGGACCAGACCACGAAGGCCGCAATCCACGACCATATCCAGGCTTTTCGCGAAAGCCGGCCAAGCGTCTTCATCGGCCCTTCTCCCGGCTCTCGATGCGGTTGAGGAGCAGGCGCAGCGCCAGCACTATAACGAGGATCGCACCCTGAGCGCCAATCTGCCAGTCGGGCGCGATGCGCAGGAAGGACAGGAATGAACCGGCAAGCGTCAGCGTCATGGCTCCGATCACGGCGCCGATTGGAGAAACCCGACCGCCGATGAACTCGCCGCCGCCGAGGATCACGCCGGCGATCGAAAGCAACGTGTACCGGAGCGCGATATTTGCGTCCGCCGACGTCGTGAGGCCGACGAGCGCGATGCCCGCGAGGACAGCGAAGATCCCGGCGAGGCCATAGGCGGCGGCTCGCGCGGCGAGCACCGACCAGCCGGCCCGCTCGACCGAACGCTGGTTGCCGCCGACGCCGCGGATCAGCACACCGAGAGAGGAGCGCATGACGATCAGATGCGAAAGGATGGCGATGACGATACTCGCGATAATCGCCATGGGGGCGACGGGCGGCTTCGTCGTCATCAGCGCGCGCACCCAGTCCGGCGCCTGTCCGCCGGGCGCCGGCAGCAGGAGAACGGCAAGGCCCGCCCAGACGAAGCTCATCCCGAGCGACACTACTATCGACGGCAGGTTGCGAAGGTGTATGACAATACCAAGCGCCGCATAGACCATGACCACGCCGGCAAGGATGAGCGTGCCGACAAGCGGGGCTTCGCGCAGGAATGTCGCCGTCACGCAGGCGACGAAGCTCACGAAGGTGCCCATAGCCAGATCAAGGTCGTTGACCGACATGATGAGCATCTGCGCGATCGTCGCGAGCGCGATCGGAACGGCGAGGTTGAAGAGCAGGTTAAGCCCGACATAGCTCATCGCGCGCGGCTGCAGCCAGAACACGGCGGCAAGCAGGACGGTAAGCGAAAAGGCCGGGATGGTGAGCCGAATCGCGTCCGCGGAAATCCTGACCTTCATGCCGCGGCTCCCTCAAACGAGGCGGCAAGGATGTTCTGTTCGTTGACAGCATCGCCGGCGAGTTCTGCGACAATCCCGCCCTCGCGGAAGACGTAGACGCGGTCGCAGAGGCAGACTTCATCCATCTCCGTCGAATACCAGACGAAGGTCCGGCCGGTCGCGGCCTGCTGGCGGACGATCTCGTAGACCTCCTGCTTCGTGCCGACGTCGACACCACGCATGGGGTCATCCATCAGCACCACGGGGGCGCGGGTCGCGAGCGCCCGCGCAAAGAGCACCTTCTGCTGATTGCCGCCCGACAGCGACAGGACGCGGTTAGCGAGGTCCTGCGTCCGAATGTCGATTCGGCGTTTCCACTCGGCGCCGCGCTCCACCTCCGCCTCCACCTTTACGACACCGCGCCTGGCAAGATCGCCGAGCGAGGCGATGGAGAGATT
This sequence comes from Sinorhizobium sp. BJ1, assembly GCF_002531555.1. Lineage (NCBI taxonomy): Bacteria > Pseudomonadati > Pseudomonadota > Alphaproteobacteria > Hyphomicrobiales > Rhizobiaceae > Sinorhizobium > Sinorhizobium sp. BJ1. The sequence continues at coordinate 10,924 of NZ_NWTH01000057.1, read as the reverse complement.
CTTCAGGATGCTCCAGAGTTCGAACACACCGTTGAGGCGGCGGTCGCCGGCGACGAACGTGACGGCCGACTCGCTGCGCGGCAGCCAGTCACTGCTCGCCGCCGCATGCAGCCTCATCAGCATGCGCGTCTGACCATGTCCGGCGAGCCCTGCAAGGCCGACGATCTCCCCACGTTTCGCGCGGAAGTGAATGCCACGACCACCCAGCTCGATGACGACCGGCGCCTTCGCAAGATCCCGGATCGTCCGGCGACGCCCCTCGCCTCTCACGACGCTGCCCATGGCCTCGACGAGGCTGTGCTCTGTCCAGTCGGCGGCAGGCCGCTCGGCGACCACGCGTCCGTCCTTCATCACCACGATTCGATTCGCCGTGGTGAGAATCTCGTGCAGGATGTGCGAGATGAAAATCACCGATCCGCCGGCGGCGACGAAGCGACGGACATAAGCGAGCATCTGGTCCGCAAGGCTGGCGTCGAGCGAGGACGTCGGTTCGTCGAGGATGACGAGCCGGGGCGCGATGCCGGCGTTGGAGAAGGCCATGGCGATCTCGACCATCTGACGCTCGGCGATCGTCAGTTCGCCGACGGTGCTGTCGCTTGCGATGTCATGCCCCGGAAAGACCGCGTCGAGGCTCGCCTCGATCACCTGCTTCGCACGTTTGCGCCAACCAAAGCCGCCGAGATGCCGGTGCAGAATGCGGGTGTTCTCGATAATCGTGAGATTGGGGCAGAGCGACAGCTCCTGGAAAACGCAGCGCACGCCCCGCCCCCGGGCGGTATTGATGCCATAGCGCGTGATCGCCTCGCCGTCGCAGGAAACGGTGCCCTGGTTTGGCGTCAGGCCGCCGTTGATGACGCTGACAATGGTCGACTTCCCGGCGCCATTGTGGCCGACGAGACCCACGCATTCGCCGGGCATGATCGCCAGCGTCACGCCATCGAGCGCCTTGACCGCACCGAAACTCACCTTGGCGTCAGCGACCTCGATCATCGCCTTCAGCGTGTCACCCGTCATTGATGTCGTCTTTGCTCCAAAGGGAACTGCCCGCGCGGTTCCGGAGAACCGAGCGGGCGCACTGGCACGCTTTACTTGGCGGCTTCGATGACCTCGATGGCGTCTTCCTGCGAATACTCGACATTCGCGACACCCCCAGCCTGTGTCTTGGCAAGGTTTTCCTCAAGATTGTCCTGGTCGATGCGCAGGAATGGCACCACGAGGTCCTTCTTCACTTCCTTGCCGTCGAGGATCTGCTGGGCGACCCAGAAGGCGAGCGTGGAGACGCCCGGTGCGATGGAGACGGACATGGTCTCATAGCCATTCGCGTCCTTTTGCTCCTTCCACCACTTCAGCTCGTCCTCGCGGTTGCCCATGATGATAACAGGCATCGGTCGCTTTGCTGCGGCAATCGCCTGAGCCGCGCCGTATCCATCGCCGCCCTGCGTTACGACGCCGTGGATCTCCGGCAGGCTCGGCAGGATACCTGCAACGGCCTTCTGAGCGACGTCCTGAGCCCAGTCGCCATGGACCGAGCCGACGATCTTGAACTGCGGGAACTGCTTGACGCCTTCGTGGATGCCGGCCGAAATCTCGTCGTCTACGAAAACGCCGGCGAGGCCGCGGATCTCGAGCAGGTTGCCGCCCTGTGGCAACTTCTTGGAGAGATATTCGACCTCGCTGCGGCCCATTTCCTTGAAGTCGACGGCGATGCGCCAGGCGCAGGGCTCGGTCACGATGCCGTCGAAGGAGACGACCGTGATGCCGGCGTCGCAGGCTTCCTTAACCGCACCATTGAGGGCTGTCGGAGACGCTGCATTGAGGACGATTGCGTCATAGCCTTGCAGGATCAAGTTCTGGATCTGCGCCGCCTGCTCGGTTGCCTGGTTCTCAGCCGTTGTGAAGGCGTCGGCAGCGGCGACGACGCCGGCCTTGACCGCCTCGCTCGTCACCTTTTCCCAACTCGTCAACATTGCCTGGCGCCAGGAGTTTCCGGCATAATTGTTGGAAAGCGCGATCTTCTTGCCGGTCGTGTCGGCGAATGCGGATATGGGCATGGCGGCGCAGGCGACGGCCACCGATGCCAGGAGCATCTTGCGAAATGTCATGTCTTCCTCCCTCGGACCCGTCCTTAGATCGGATCGCTTCTTCCCCTGCGCGTTTCCCGCAGTCGGCTGAAAATTGTTCTTGCACTGAGCTTCCTCCTCTCAGTAGTGGCAGGATGAGGGAGAACGGGCAGCCTGTACAGGCGCCATACGGCAAGTCGTTTGCGGGTTCTGCATCACAAGTTGCGGGTTTATGCAGGACACCCAATGGCGTCGGGAGCTTAATGAAGAGCGGGTCGCGGCTTCAAGGAGCACTAAGCGCTCGCGGGGAGGAATTGCGGACATGCTGCACATGGCGCCGGCCACATTGGTCGATCACTATCTTGGTATTTCCCGACTGCTGGCCGGGCAGCTTGACTTCCGTTCTGCCATTCGCGCCGTCGCGGCTGAAGTAGCCCACATCATCCCGCACGATCACCTCGACGTCTGCATTCTGATGGTCGACGGCAATTATCACACGGCTTACGAGACCGGCATGGACACCGCCTGGGGAAACGTCGCCTCGGCGCCCGTTGTCAACAGTCCGATTCGCTCGCTCCTCTGGAGTGAGGTGGAGTACTTGCTGACCGACGACGCCATCAATGATGCGCGCTTCCACTTCGAGGGAGCCTTCAAGCGGCCGATTATCGAGCAGTCCCTGCGCAGCCGTCTGCACGTGCCGATGAAGGTCCAAGGCACAATCATCGCCGCACTCAGCTGTTCGTCGCAGGAGCCGGGGATATACACAATGGAGGACGTCGCCCGGGCCCGCATTATCGCCGACCTGCTGGCTCCTTATTTCTTCGCCCTGCGCGCCGCCGAACAGGCGCAGCAATCGGCCATCGTCGAGGCTGAAGCGCGGGCGCGCGAAGAAGGCTTGCGGCAGGGGGCGTTGAAGTTGACCGAAGCCCTGGAGCAGGAGCGCCAACGAATCGGCATGGACCTCCACGATCAGACGCTCGCCGACCTCACGCGCCTGTCGCGCCGCATTGATCGGTTGGCCCGGGCTGGCGAGCTGAACGGCGAGGCGCTTGAGCCCGTCTCGCGCGGCCTCCATCATTGCATGCAGGACCTGAGGCAAATCATTGAGCAGGCGAAACCCTCCGTCTTGCAGCTCTTCGGTCTCGCTCAGGCAGTCGAGAACCATCTCGGCCGGTCGGTGCGCGACAGTGCCATGCCGATTGAGTGGGCACTCGTCGACGAGACTGCGGGGGCCCTCGATGGCCTGGAACCGACGGTCAGCATCGCTCTCTTCCGCATTGCGCAGGAAGCGATCAACAACGCGGTTCGCCACGCCCAGCCAATGGCAGTCACCGTTCAACTCAAGCTCGAAGCCGATCAGCTCGCCGTCGAGATATCGGACGACGGGCGCGGGCTTGCAAGGGCTCGTGGGCGCATCGGCGGTGGCATCGACAATATGAAGACGCGTGCGCGGCTCATTTCAGCGAAGTTTGCGATTGGGCCGGGGCGTAAAAATCGCGGCACGACGGTTACTGTCTTGGTGCCGCTGGAGCGGCCCGCAGCAGACGCGGAGGCACAGCCATAAGGGGGACCAGCGATGAAGGTACTGATCGTCGAGGACGATCCGCTTCACCGTTCATACCTGCACGAGGCGGTCTGTTCGGCGCTGCCCGAATGCGACACCGTCATCGAGGCGGAGAACGGCATTGTCGGCGAGCAGCTCGCCCGTGATCATAAGTCCGCGCACATCGTCATGGACCTGCAGATGACGAGCCGCAACGGGATCGAGGCGGCGCGCACCATCTGGAAAGAGCGTCCTGACACGCGCATCCTCTTCTGGTCGAACTATTCGGATGAGGCCTATGTCCGCGGTGTCTCGCGCATTGTTCCCGACGGAGCGGCGTATGGCTACGTGTTGAAGTCCGCTTCCGACGAGCGACTAAAGCTGGCACTCCGTTCAATCTTTGTCGAAAACCAGTGCGTGATCGACCGCGAGGTGCGCGGGCTGCAACAAAAAAGTATCGGTCGCGCCAACAGCTTCACTGATTCGGAATATGAGATCCTCGTCGATATCGCGCTCGGCTTGACTGACCGGGCAATTGCGAAACGCCGAAGTCTATCGCTTCGCAGCGTTCAGAACCGACTCCAGCACCTCTACGAAAAGCTTGACGTCTACCAGGCGGCTGCCGACGATCACCTCGACGGCCGGTTCAACCTTCGCGCCCGCGCCGTCACCGTCGCATTCTTGCGCAAGCTGCTGAACTATAGCGCTTTGGAGAGGGCCGAGGCGGAGTTGCAAGACTGGCTGAAGGAGCAGAAATGATGAGGTGCTCCCCGTCTTTGGATCGCCCCGAGCCGGAACTTTCGGGGTTGGTGGCTCAGGGCGCGGAAGCTGCCGATGAGCCGTTCATGAGCGAAATCGGCGGCTTATTGCCAATCGCGCTGTGGGGGCGGACGGTATTGTAGTCCTTACGCCATTCCTCCATTTTTGAGCGGGCGTCGTCAAGGCTCAGGAACCAGTGTGTGTTCAGGCACTCCGCCCGGAATTTGCCGTTGAACGACTCGATGAAGGCATTGTCGGTCGGCTTGCCTGGTCGCGAGAAATCCAGCTCGACGCCGCGTTGATAGGCCCATAGATCGAGGTCGCGGGAGATGAACTCGCGACCCGGATCGTCTTCGGATAGCCTATGGTTCGGCATGCCCTGTCCAGTGTGGCCACGACATCCTCGCCCCGGTAGCTGAAGCGCGGATCGACGACGGGCGAGAAGCGCGAGAAGGTGTCGACGACCGTCAGGATACGGATCCTGCGGCCGGTCGCCAACTGGTCATGAACGAAATCCATCGCCCAGACGTGGTTGGAATGAGTGGCCTGTGAGCGGTCTCCCCTGAGCTTTGCCCGCACCCGTCGCTTTGAGGTTTTGTTCCTGAGCTGCAAACCCAATTCCTTGAAACAGCGCGTCTACACGGGCGCTCTCGCGACCCGCCTTCAACCGCCTGCCAGCCTCGGCAGCAAATAGATTTCCGCGCCCGTCGGCAGTTCCTTCGACCAGGTGTCCCGATAGATCGTTCCGTCAATTGCGACCGCGATCCCTCGTGCCATGAGCGGCTCGAGCCGAGGGAACCGTTCGCTCAACCTCTCGAACAGTTCCCTGATATTCTTTGCCTCGATCTCGATTTTGCTGTTGCCCTCAGCTGCCGCGGCGAGAGAGCCCCAGAGCGTCACCTCGACCATCGCACCTCCTTACGCTTCGAGCGCTGCCAGGATCCGCGGCGGCGACATGGGAATATGCAGCATTCGCACGCCGACCGCATTGGACACGGCATTCGCCACCGCTGCAAGCGGAGGGACGATGGACGTTTCCCCGACGCCGCGAACTCCATAGGGGTGGTTGGGATTCGGAATCTCCAAGATCTGCGTGTCTATCATAGGCAGATCCGAGCACACCGGGATACGGTAGTCGAGGAAGCCCGCATTTTGCAGCCGGCCGTCTTTGCCGTAGATATATTCTTCGTTGAGTGCCCAGCCGATGCCCTGCGCGGCGCCGCCCTGGTACTGTCCTTCGACATAGGTCGGATGCACGGCTTTGCCGGCATCCTGCACCACGGTGTAGCGCAGCACCTTGGTGGCCCCGGTTTCGGGATCGACCTCGATATCGCAGATATGGGTGGCGAAGGATACGCCGGCGCCGTCGGCGACGATCTCACTGTGCCCCGCAATCGGGCCGCCCGTGGTGCCCGATGCCGCGGCAATCTCCTTCAGAGACAGATTCGGAAGGTTTCCGTGCGTGTCGCCCTTGGCGACGGCATGGCCTCTTTCCCAAGTCACGTCCTCGACAGGAATATCCCACATCTGTGCCGCACGCTCGCGAAGGATCTTGATGGCGTTGCGGGCGGCGGAAATGGTAGCCATCGAGGAAGAGAATGTTCCACGGCTGCCGTCGGTCATGTCGTTGTAGCCGAGACTTGATGTGTCGGCGATCACCGTCCGAACTTGCGCGTAGTCGATCCCGAGTTCCTCAGCGACCACAAGCGACAGTGACGCCCGCGAACCGCCCACATCCACCGTGCCAACCGCAAGCGATACTGTGCCATCCATCCCGATGTTGAGATCGGTACACGTCTGGCCCCCGAAGTTGAACCAGAACCCACATGCCATGCCGCGCCCCTGGTTCTTGCCAAGGGGTGCCTTCATGTGAGGATGGTTCTTCACGGCCTCCAGTGTCGGGCCGATGCCGATCGGGCCGTAGACCGGACCGTAGGATGCCTTGGTCCCTTCCTGTGCCGCGTTCCGGATCCGGAAATCGACCGGATCCATGCCGACCTTCTTGGCAAGTTCGTCGATGGCGCTTTCCACTGCAAACGCCGCCATCGGCGCCGAAGGCGCGCGATATGCCGCGGTCTTCGGCCGGTTCATCAGCACCTCATAGCCGACCGTCCTGACATTCTCGAGCTTGTAGCAGGCGAATGCGGTCATGGCGCCAACCTCGGCCCATGCTCCGGCATAGGGGCCGCAGGAATAGCGCAGGGTCGCATCGGCGGCAATGATCGTTCCGTCCTTCAATGCGCCGATCTTCACGTCGATCGACGTGGCGCTTGTCGGGCCGGAGGCGCGAAACACCTCGTCACGCGTCATCACCAGCTTGACCGGCCTGCCGGCCTTGCGCGACAGTGCGAGCGCGACAGGCTCGGCCCAGACATGGGTCTTGCCGCCGAAGCCGCCGCCGATTTCCGACGACGTCACGCGCAGCTTGGAGGTATCCATACCGAGCAGTTGTGCGCAATGCTGGCGATAGACAAAGTGGCCCTGGGTGCAAACCCATAGGTCCGCTGTGCCGTCCGAACTGACACTTGCGACGCAGGCGTGAGGTTCGATATAGCCCTGGTGCGTCTGTTCGGTCTTGAATGTCCGTTCGACGACGAAATCGGCCCTTGCCATGCCGGCGTCGACGTCGCCATGCCCGAACTGGCTCCGCATCGAGACATTCGAAGGGCGATCTGACTTGGGATCAACGCCCGTTGTGACGATCGTGTCGTTGATGAGCGGAGCATCCGGGGCGAACGCCTGGTCAACATCGGTAACGTGCGGTAGGAGTTCGTACTCGACCTCGATGAGCTTGAGCGCCTGCTTGGCGGTTCGCGCATCAATTGCCGCCACGGCGGCCACGGCGTGACCGTCGTAGAGCACCTTCTTGCGCGCCATGCAGTTGTCGAGAATGTCATACATCGCCGCGTCACCATTGGTGAGGTCGGGCAGGTCCGCCGCCGTCAAGACCGCCTTGACGCCAGGAAGCTGAGCGGCCATCGTCGTGTCGATCTTGCGAATGATGGCATGAGCGTGCGGGCTGCGCAAAATCCGTCCGACCAACTGGCCGGGCATGTTGAAGTCCGCGCCGTAGCGCGCGCGGCCCGTCACCTTGTCGACTCCATCCGGCCGGATGGGACGGGTGCCCACGGAGGAGAAGCTGCGTTTCGAGTGGCTCGGATCAAAATTCATGGTCAAGCTCCTCTCATCACGCCTGCTGCGTCCTGAACGGCGCGCACGATCTTGTCGTAGCCGGTGCAACGACAGAGATTTCCGGCAAGACCGAAGCGTATTTCCTCTTCGGTCGGATCCGGATTCTTCGCCAGCAAATCCTTTGCGGCAATGAGGAAGCCGGGTGTGCAGATGCCACATTGCAAGGCGGCATGCTCGAGGAACTTTTGTTGCAGCGGATGAAGCTGGTCACCCTGCGCCATGCCCTCGACGGTTTCGATGCGCCGGCCTTCCGCCTCTGCCCCAAGCACGAGACAGGAGCAGACCAGGCGATCGTCGAGAATGATGCTGCAGGCGCCGCAGTCGCCCGTGCCGCAGCCTTCCTTTACGCCCATAAGTCCGAGGCGATCACGCAACACGTCAAGCAGCGTCTCGTCGGCGTGACAGAGAAACTCGGCGTTGTCGCCATTGATGTTCATTGAAACTGCTATGGCTGCCATCATTTCTGTCCTGCACGCTGATAGGCGGCCAGTGCGACCCGCTTGGCCAGCACTCCCGCGACTTTCCTTCGGAATTCCACAGTGCCTCGCTTGTCGTCTATGGGACGACAGGCGCCTGAGCAGGCCGCGGCCAGGCGGTCAAGCGTCTTGTCGTCGACGCGGGAACCAGTGAGGATTTCGGCCGCTTCCTCGACCAGAAGCACCGTCGGCGCCGCCGCGCCAAGCGCGACGCGCGCTGACTGGACGACACCCTGATCATCAAGAGTGAGATTCACCGCGGCACTGACGACCGCAATATCCATCTCGGTGCGTGGCGTGAACCGTTGATAGGCGTCGCCCGAACGCGGCTGGCGCTTGTCGAGCAGAATGGCCTCGATGATCTCGCCGGGCGCAAGCGACGTCTTGCCCGGCCCGACCGCCACCATTTCGACAGCGATCGTGCGGGAGCCGGCCGGCCCCCTGATCAGAGCCTTTGCACCGGCCGCCACCAGCGCGGGCACGCTGTCGGCCGCAGGCGATGCGTTGCAGAGATTTCCGACGATGGTGCAACGCCCCTGCACTTGCTTGGAACCGATAAGATTGGCGCCTTCCACCACGCCGAGCCACGCCCGCCGGAGCGCTGCATTCTCGCCGAGGACCGCGCAAGGCACCGCAGCGCCGATGACGAAACCATCCTCGCTTTCAGTTATGTGTCTCAGGGCGTCTATAGCTTTGATGTCGATGATGAGCTCGGGTTCGATGAAGCCCCCCTTCATTCTCACCAGCAGATCACTTCCGCCGGCCAGAACGGCTGCCTTGCCTGCCGCTTCCGCCAAGAGACCAACGGCATCTTCTATTGAACTAGGACGAATATAGCGCAAAAGAACCCTCCTCTTTATGCATTGGGGCGAGACGCGAAACCGCAGACCCAGTGTCGAGCTCCAGCATGATGTTCCTCGTTACGCTATGAGCTACGCTGTTTGGTTGCAAGCCGAGTTCTCCCTTCCAGTCCGATGAGCCGGGCTCCTGACGCATAGTTCAGCGGTCCACTCCAGGTGTCTTAGTTTTCTAACCTGCCCAATGCTAGCCTGCCTGATAGGGTATGGCACTGCGCTGGGTAGCGACGGCCAGCACCAACAGCTGAATCAAATGAAATAGCATCAACGGGAGTATAATAAGGGCTATGTCGGCTGTATCGAAAAGAATGCCGGCCATAGGCAGCCCGGTCGCGAGGCTCTTGGTCGAGCCACAAAACAGTAGCGCCAGGCGATCAGACCTTGGCGTACCAGCCAACCGGCCCGCCGTGAGGACGACGGCCATTACGACGCCGAGGAATAGAATGCAAAGAGCGATCAGAAGCGTGATGTCGGACCAAGAAAGACGATTCCAGATTCCTGCGACAACACCGGCCGAGAAGGCGGAATAGACGATCAGTAGATCGAGCCGCGGTCGACGATCATGGTGGCTTGCTTGTTCTGATTTAGAAAGTCCGCCAACAACGGCCGCAGCAATTGCCCCAGGAAAAACGGCAGAAGGATTTGCTGTGCAATCTTCCAGACGCGTCGGCCGGGTTGCCCGCGCCGCCGGTGTGAAGCATCGCGGCGAGCAGGAGCGGGCAAAGCACCACGCCCAGCAAATTGGACAGCAACAAAGCCGGTGTTGAGCCTGCTCTGAGAGCTGCGGGTACTTTCATTTATTTCGTTTATTGCGTCTGCTTCGAATATAAGGTAGAATTGGGTTCAAATGGAGGGTTTTCAAAATGACAGTTCCAGCAGCAGCCCAGGAACTGGGCGGGCGCCTGCCGTCGGCCTCCGAAAAAGCTGCCGCGAACCACCTGCGGAAGATACTGGCGGCTCATGCTACCGGCGACGCAAAATTGCGCGTGCTCGACGATGAGACGCAGCAGCCAACGGAGATTACCCTCACCCCAGCTCTGTCCAGCCTCCTAATGGAGCTGTTGCGTCATATCGGCAAAGGTGACGCGGTGACGCTCGTTCCCGTCAGCAAGATGCTGACGACGCAACAAGCGGCGGATATTCTCAATGTATCGCGGCCGTTCCTGATTTCCCTCCTCGATAAGGGCGAGATCGATTACTCCCTTGTTGGTCGACATCGAAGGATTCAGGCCGATCAACTGTTCAAATACAAGAAGGAACGCGACGAGAAGCGGAGTAATGCCCTTGCAGAACTTGCCGAGTTGGACGCGGAGCATCTGTAAGCTTGTTCGCTAATCGCTTCACCGCCTTCGTCGACGCCTGCACCTCGCAAGTGCACTAAAGCGAAACTTGCTGCTGGCTCTTGCGGAAGCGGAATTCTTCCGCCTCCGCTGGTCCGCAATTATTCTTGATGAGACCCAGAAGGCCATCGAAAAGATCCTGGCCGACAAGGACGTCGCCGACGCCACCACACGTGCATCGCGCGCAAGAGCAAGCATGGAGGCTGCATTCGAGGAAGCGATGATCGTTGATTTTGATCAGTTTCTCTCCGCTTGCGAGGGTCTCCCCGACGAAAACGACGCGCATGTAGTTGCAGCTGCTCTGAAGACGCAGGCTGCTGTAATTGTGACCGATAATCTGAGAGACTTCCCCGAGGAATTGCTCCGCCGGTTGAACCTTGAAGCGAGGTCGGCCGATGCCTTTATCGCTGATACAATTGCCTTGGATACCGGTAGAGCGGTAGCAGCGATCAGACGCATGAGAGAGCGCTTCAGAAGGCCGGAAAGAACCGCCGAGGTCCTTCTTTTGGATATGGAGGCAAACGGCCTCACGGAAACCGTGGACGTTCTAAAGCCCCACATTCTCTCGCTTTAGGTTCGAAGGAGTCCGCCTACCCTCTCTGAAGCGCCGCAACTCCATAACCGTGTTCCCGTTGATACATTATGCGATCTTCTGTAACGGGCTTTGCGTCAACCCTTGTGAGCTTAATCCCTCGCC
>NZ_NWTH01000056.1:0-20090 GCF_002531555.1 Sinorhizobium sp. BJ1 | reverse complement strand
CTTGAGCGCCGACGAGGTCGTGCGGTTTCTCGAAGCGGTGCCGTCCTTGAAGGCGCGCGCGACCTCACAGAACCCTCCCGATTCCTGTTTATGCGGTTTCGTGATTCACTTCGGTTGGAGGTGATTTGCGATGACGAAGGCATATTCCCTTGATCTGCGTGAACGGATAGCCCGGTTCGTTGATGGTGGTCGGTCGCGACATGCGGCGGCCGCGCATTTCGGCGTTTCGGTTTCCTTCGTGGTGAAGCTGATGGCTGCCTGGCGCGCAACCGGCAGCCTTGCGGCGAAGCCGGGCGGCGGCTGGCGCTACTCCAAGCTTGATCCGCATCGCGATTTCCTGATGCGCCGGGTGCGCGAGAAGGACGACATCACCATGCCCGAGCTTGCCGCCGAACTGGCCGAGCGCGGCACGGTCGTCGCGCCCTCCTCGATCTCGCGCTGGCTGATCCGCAACGGTTATCGCTTCAAAAAAAACGCTGCTGGCCAGCGAACAGGATCGACCGGACATCGCGAAGGCACGCGACGAATGGGTGGCGAAGCGCCAGCCGAGGATGCGGCGCGAGCCACACAGGCTCGTCTTCCTCGATGAAACCGGCACAACGACAAAGATGACCCGTCTGCGTGGCCGCTGTCTCAAGGGCCAGCGTCTGCGCTCCAAGGCTCCGTTCGGACACTGGAAGACACAGACCTTCATCGCAGGGCTCCGGTGTTATGGGCTGACCGCTCCCTTCGTCGTCGACCGGCCGATGAACCGGCGCATCTTCGAGACCTATGTCGAGACCCAACTCGCCCCGACGCTGTCGCCGGGCGATGTCGTCATCCTCGACAATCTCGCCGCCCACAAGAGCCCGAAGGCCGAAGCAGCCATCCGCGCGCGTGGGGCGTGGATGCTGTTCCTGCCGCCCTACAGCCCGGATCTCAACCCGATCGAAATGGCATTCGCAAAGCTCAAGGCGCACCTGCGAGCCCGCGCCATCCGCACCATCGACGGTCTCTGGCAGGCCATCGGCGACATCTGCTCCCTCTTCTCGACAACCGAGTGCAGAAACTACTTCAAGGCGGCAGGCTACGAACACTCATGAATGCACGCTGCTCTAGGTGTTCGAGAAACATAGTCTGACAGGCAACATCGCCTATAGCTGTGACGACGCCCTCTCGCTGGTAACGCTTGTCTCGGCCGGCAACCGCATCGGCTTTGCCCCGAGAGGGTCGAAGGGTGCTGGAACTACACCGTTCGTCTCTACCGCCTGCTACAAGAGGTATTGGGTACTGAATAGAAGCTGGAAATTTCTGCAGGCTGCGACTGTCGGAAAACAACAGCAATTGGCGCTCTCTTGCCGGACTCTCGAATCCCCTTGGCCCCTGAGAGAAACCAACTTCCAAGCTGCACCGGGAAGCTGTCATGCCAACTCAAGGTGAGAATCTTTCGACCCTTGCGCGATCAACGGCACGGGAGACTTCCATTGCAGGTGGGAAGCGTTAAGTCGGCGCGCCACGATATCGTGGTTGAGCCACTGGACGGGGCCGGAGGGATCTGAGGACTCGCCAAAAATTAGCTGCCCGGTCGCTTCCACCACGAGAGCACTCAGCAGGTCGCTGATCATCGCCTTGCTGTCCCGGTGCATCTGCGTGATCTCGTTGGACGTGCCGATGGTCAGATCGGACTGTGCTTGGCTGTTTGCCATCGGCCACGCCGAGAAGTCGTAAAACGGACGCATGACCTCGTTGGCCTGCATATCGGTAATTTTTTGGAACACATCCTTCATTGTGAAGCCGTCTGCCAGAAGCTGTTGGCATGCCTGCCACTGGTCCTCGGCCCATTGGCCACCATTCTCTTTCTTCAAGGCGAGCAGCAGCGGTATCAGGGGAAGCTCGATACCCGTGAATACGTCGGACGAATTGGTCCGGATCTCGGGACAGTTATAGACGGTTGCCTTGACACCCGCTGCCCAGGCTTCTTGCGCGATGCATTCGAGCCGCATCTTGGCGTAACCTTGGGTGTAGTTGGTGTAGGTCTGCCAGCGATAACTCCCGTCAATCAGGACTGCCGTTCCATGATAACCGTAGGCCGAATACCGCACCTGACCACCCGATGCCTCCACGCGCTCACGAATCCCCGCGCTGAAGTCGATAAGATGTTGAAAGGTGATTGCGGAGACTTCGTCGAAGTTCTGCAGGATGAGCTTGCCCATGTCGCTGTCGAGCAGCGCTTGCGACGACATGTGGCGGGGACCGCGTCCCTTGTAGATCCGGTTGGCGACGACCAGGAAAACCTTAGCCTTCGGGATGCCGCCGGCCATTGTATGGGCGAAGAAGACATTGCGGCCGTCGGCAATCATTCCGTCGAGAACGGCCATGACCTGCGAAAGCGAATTCGTGAACCGTGCGGTGGCGATGTCCCGGCACTGTTTGATGTAGTCCCAGTCGAGCGTGTCATGTTCCCAGCTCTCCAGCGTCATGGCTGCGAGGAGATCCGTCGGAGTGGGGCCTCCTGCCGGAGCGTCGAGATCGAAGCCAGCCATAAGAGGTATGTTGATAATTCTGCCGCCCAATCGGGCCTCGGCGGCAGAGAGTTCCTCGGCGTCCAGAGGCCGCAGTGCGTTGTTCTCGTCGCGCCGCCCGACCGTGATTCCCACGATCTCCATTCCAGCCCGCCGGGCTTCTTCGAGCAAGCCAGTCGCATATCCGCGACCGAATAGTTCGCCGAAGAGGACGAAAACATCACCTTTACGAAAGACCTTGTTTTCGGCGATGCGGTTCAATGCGACCGGGTTTTCCATGCAATCACTCTTTGGTCCGTTAGTCGTCGATCGATGGCTCACACGAGCTTGGATAATCCACATGACCGTAATGACCCGTAATAGGAAGTCATTTTAAGTGACCGTTCATTTCAAAGCGTGAAGTCCCCCAAGGATTTCTCGCTATCTGAACCGGATAAAGCAGACCTGAGACCAAACCCTTTCGCTGGTGTCGTTGGCTTCCGCCGCTCTTGGCATTGGCCTTGCGCCGGAATGGACGCTGGATCTACCAAATCGAAATTTCGAGCTCAGGAAGGTGAGGGGTGTCGGACTGGGACGTGTCGCAGGACATCACACACGTGTGCGTCATTGGCAGCGATGGCAAGATCGTTTGGCAGGGCACCTGCCTTTCGACCCCGGCGGGCATTTAGGGTGCCATCAAAACCAAGGCGCCGAATGCGATCCGCATAGGACTGGAGAGCGGATCGTAATCGACCTAGCATTGTCATGCGCTCAAAGCAGAAGGATTGCCGATCGTCTGTCTCGACGCGGAGCGAGTAAACTGCTTTCTGCGAAAGGGCCTGCACCTTAGCTCCCAAATTTGTCAGCGTTGGCGCTTTCCAGAGCTTGCGGTGTTGTAGCCACTGTGCGGATTTGATCTCGGGAAGCTCTCGTCTTGTGCTTCGAAGATCGCATAATGCATCCCCTGGAACCTGGACGTGTGCAGTACCCGAGTACCGCATAGGACAGCTGCCCGTGATAGGTGTGCCATTCAACACCGTGGGCCGGGGCCGGCATAGATCGGCCGCTTGTTATTTGTGCCTCTCATGCTATATGTAGGTAAATACCTACATATAGGTGCGCCATGAGCATCACGACCCTTTCCAGCCGAGAGCTGAATCACGACGTCAGTAGCGCTAAGAAGGCAGCCAAAAATGGTCCCGTTATCATCACCGATCGCGGCAAGCCTTCCCATGTCTTAATGACCTACGACGAATTCGAGCGCTTGAGCGGCAAGCACCGCAGCCTCGTTGACGCTCTCGCCATGCCGGGCCTCTCGGCGATCGAGTTCGAGCCGCACCGCATTGAAATTAGACCCCGGGGTGTGGACTTCTCTTGAGGCACCTGCTGGATACCAATGTCGTGTCCGAACTGCGCAAGATCGGTGACGGCAAAGCCGATTCCAACGTGGTAGCGTGGGTCGGAGCGGAAGATGCGTCGCGCTTCTTCATTTCGGCCATCACGATTCTTGAATTGGAGCGGGGCATGCTCGGCGTGCAGCGCCGGGACGCAGCACAGGGCGCTCGGCTGCGCGCCTGGCTTGACAGTCGTGTGCGTCCGGAATTCGCTGGCCGCATCCTGCCGATTGACGACGCGGTTGCGACACGTTGCGCGCACCTGCACATTCCGGATCGCCGCAACGAGGCGGATGCATTGATTGCCGCGACGGCGCTGGTCCACGACATGACCGTGGTCACACGCAACACCAGGGATTTCGAAGGTACCGGCGTTGTTTTAGTCGATCCCTGGCAAAGCTGACGGCATCGCTCCTGCTTGGGTTCGAGTCCCGTCGGTCTCGAGTACAGCTGGTCGGCAATTCCGTGGCGGTGTTGGGGTCAGTGAAAGCTCAAACCAATCGCAAGATCGACTGACAGCCCCGTCGATTGCGCTCGATTGCAGGGTCGCCTGTTCGATTATCCTCAAGGCGGACATCAGCATTGTGTCCGGCCTGGAGACACTCGTCCTTTCACAAGAAGGGTTCGCCGGCGACTGCCGTTCGCTCCGGACGACCTGGCGCATGACAGCGGCTTGCCGAAGGCCCCAGCCAGCGCGACGTCGTTCTCGATCGGCCATAATGTCTCCCGCCGAAGCGAAGTGGACGAGGTCATGGAAGAGGCAGCCGGTGCCGGAGCGCGGATCGTAAAACCTGCCGAAAAGACATTCTATGGTGGACATGCCGGATATTTCACCGATCCGGACGGGCATCTGTGGGAGGTCGTGTGGAACCCGGCCGATCTGCCGCCCGAAGGTCGAGGTGATTGATCGGCCGTACGACAAGCTCGACCTCGCTTGTCCGGTGGCGGGAGGTCGGCGCTACAGGGAAAAAGCGCGTACAGCCACCCGTCTTGGGCTCCGATTCACGCCCTGCGCGCAGTAATGATCCACGAACGCGAGTCAAAGAGTACGCCCTCCGTGGTCATATGCGCCTCCAGCAAATCGCGCAGCCGCTCCAATGCCTGGTCGGCCGCGTCATCGGTGCGCGCGAGCGCGTCCTTCACGAGATAGAGATCGATCAGCGCGTCAAGGGCCGTATCGACGTCTGGCCCATAGAAGACCGGTTCTCGCACGTCGACGAAATCAATCGAAACAAATCCGGCCGTGGTGAGAAGTTCGGTAGCGATAGTGGGATCACCAAGCGAAAACGCCGCCGAAGCTTCTGCGGAAGCCGCGGTTGCCGGGGCCAGGGTTCGGCTGATGGCACCAGCCCACTCATTGCGCTTTTGACCCTGCCACACCATCCATGCAAGGCGCGCGCCCGGAGGCATCGCGCGGGCGATATTGGCAAACGCCGCCGCCGCATCAGCAAAGAACATGACGCCAAACCGGCTGATGCAGAGGTCGAAGCTGGCGGTGGGAAATGGATGATGCTGGGCATCGCCCTGCTCGAACGCGATATTTCGCACGCCTGCTTCGCTGGAACGTCGTCGCGCAATCTCAAGCATCTCCAAGGACGCGTCCACGCCGAGCGGGTTACCTTCCACCGCTACATGGGCGGCGTCACGCGTCGATTGTCCTGCCCCGCAGCCTATATCGAGCACGCGGTCACGTATTCCAACGCTGGCAGTAGCGCGCAAATGCTCATTGTGCAGCTTCAATTCCGCGTCATAAAAGTCGGCACGATTCAATGTCTCCACCCTCACTTGGTCTTGTTTCTCACTTGGCGGGAGTTCGTTCCCCGACGTGTTCGTCGATAGCAGAAATGATTTTTTCCCAATCTCCGGGATGAATTTCATGGCCGCCACCTTTGATCTTCACGAAGTTCGCACTCGCTACCGCTCGCGCGAGTGCCTCGCCGTGCTCAACTGGAAAAACCGCATCGGCTGAGCCATGAACGACGAGAAGAGGCACTTTTATTTGGTTCAGGCGGCCCTGCCACCTCTCGCCGACCTCAAAGAGGATGCTGTGGTTGGTGGCGCTGAGATAGCCTCCGGACCGGTCAAAATCCCGTTCGATGAAGGCGCGGGTCCCGGCTTCGTCGAACGGATGCGCCGTCCCCGCAGTCAGGCGTGCGTCTTCGACCAGGTACGTGACCGCGTCTTCCCGGTCCGACCAGTCCGCCTCCACGGACATATGTTCCATCCAAGCCTCGCCGCTGGCCGGAAGGTCGGACGTGTCCACTCCGACCGGCGAGGTGCTAATCGCCGTCAGGGAAAGGATGCCCTGCGGACTCTTCAGCGCAGCGACCTGGCCCACCATGCCGCCGAGGGAAAAGCCGACGATATGGGCTTTCGAAATCCCGTAGCCATCGAGCACCCGGAAAATGTCATCGACGGCGTCGTCGAAGGGGTAGTCCGGCTGACCGGGGGGATATTTCGTCGAAAGACCGGAATCGCGCTGGTCATAGCGGATCACGAAACGGCCCCGCTCGGCAAGGCGATGACAGAATTCGTCTGGCCACCACAGCATGGACGCCATCCCCCCCATGATGAGAAGTAGCGGTGGATGGGTTGGATTGCCGAAGCTCTGCGTCGCGAGCTCGACCCCATCAGTGCGGATCACTAGCTCACTCATGCGAGGCCCTCGCGGCGCAGCGCCGCCTGCACCGCAGGCCGCTGTTCGATCCGTGCGATGTAATCGCCAAACGGTTCGGGCAGAGGGAACCCGAGTTGCGCCGCACCCCATGCCAATTGGAAGAGATAGGCATCCGCAACAGTAATGGTCTCTCCGAAAAGGTAGCCCCGATCCAATCGGCCCGCGACGAAGCCAAACCAGTGCAATATTTGCTGGCCGGTCGGCTCCCTGACATCCTCCGGAAGCGACAAGTAGGTGGGAAAGCGCTTGTGAATCTCGGTCGCGATAAGGCTAAGCATCTCGAGCAGGCGGTACCGGCCCAGATGACCATGCGGCGCGAGCTCCGGTGCGCGATCGGCGATCCATGCCAGGATCGCGACATTCTCGGTCAGCACCTCACCATCGTCGAACATAAGGGCAGGCACATATCCCGTCGGGTTGATCTCCGTGTAACGGCCGCCCCCTTCAATCTGTTTGGTCTCGAGGTCGACCTTGACCAAGTCGAACTGAATTCCAGCCTCCAGCATCGCGATATGGTCGGCCAAGCTGGTGAAACCGGGCGCTGAGTAGAGCTTCATCGATCCGACTCCTTGAGACTGATTGCAAATGGCAACTGGTTGCAAGATAGATAGATGGCTTCGGCAATGCAAGCGGTTTTTGGAGGACGACGAATGGGTGACGAACACCGATCGGCTATCGATCAAGGTGGAAGTTGACTTGCCCACAAAAGAAGCATCGCTCCTCAGGCACTGTACACTAGTTGAGGGCGATCTGAGCTAGTCCATTTTGAGTAGAAATGAACGGCGCGACAATTATCGGAACTGAGAGATAATGACAATTGCGCTCGAAGGTTGTATCGATAAAAAACAATTATAGCAAAGTATTGATTCAAATAGCTAAGATACTATACTTGGTGTAGTAATCACTAATTTTAAGACACGGGAACGCTACCTAAATAAAGGATTTTTGGACGGCGCCACAGAACCCGAAAAACATAGTGAGTGCTAAGGAGGGATAAATGTACCGAACAAGCTCGACCTTGAGCAATATTGAAGATGACATCAATGTATTGCCGAAGAAAAGCAAGATTGTAATGCTCGCAAAGACCGACCTGTTCGCCGAATGTCTGACACAGGCGATCAGCGCGCGTTTTCAAGATCAAGACATCGTAAGCCTTTCCGATTCCGACGGTCTTATGGACGGCAAACTTATCGACGTAAGCCTGGTGATGCTCTACCGCCTGCCGGTGGCAGTACTTCCATCGATCATGAGGACGATCCACGAGTTCTATCCGAAGGCCGCGATCGGCCTGATGCTGCAGAATGCGGACGAGTTCGACTCATCGATTGCTGGACTTGTCGACGAAGGATTGCTTCACGGCGTGCTGTCGCTGAACCTCAATCTCGACGTATGCCTCACCGCCATTGATCTCATGATGAAGGGCGGCGAGCATTTTCCCGCCGCGTTGCTTCGGCGCCTGGCGCCGAGAGGGCTCGCAGGGGACGGCGTTGTCGCGCAACAGGCGCCTTCGGAAGACATCGATATGGAACGCAAGACCGACTTTGCCCAAGGCCTCCTCAGGATGCGCGAGATTCAGATTCTCGATCTTATATCCATGGGCACGCAGAACAAGATCATCGCCGATCGTCTCGGGCTTTCCGAAAACACTGTCAAGGTGCATGTCCGCAACATCTACAAGAAGATGAACGTGCGCAACCGGACGGAGGCGGCGTCGCGCTACTTCGGAGCGACGCCGATTACGCCTCGCTCCGCACCCCGTGGCGCTGACGCACTGACCGAAGTGTCGGCATGAATGTCGTGGCGCCGAGCGGCGGCAGCGCTACGCGTCTTATCAGTCGACCGTGAACAATAGGCGGACTTAAACGGCGAATTCTCTAGGCCTCCAGCAGCCACAAGAACCGCCTGAACGTGAACTTGATGGGGGCGAGAGAGTTTTAGCCGGCGGCAGCCTGCCGATTCCGATGAAGCCGCCCCTTTGTTCCGAGATGATTGCGCCCGGGATCCGGGATGATCGCGCCCCCTTGAGGCTGGGGTCCTGCTGGCAATGATTGTTGTCCCTCAGTGGTAATAGCGGGAGCGCGGATGTTGGCGTGGTGCGGGGTTGGTGATTTGCCAAGCAGGTCTGGGAATTCGTGGCGGGTTGGGGAGGTCGAAACCTGAAAGCGCCGCCAATGTGTGGCGCCAGCCGTTCTCGAGCGAGTTCTTTAGCAACTATTAAGTTGCAACCTCGGAAGCTGCTGACATCAATTCCCCAGGATTGGGTGCCTTGAACGTTTGGAGCCCGCTCTCCAGGACTTCGGTGAAACTCCAGCGCACGATGCCCTCGCGGTCGATCAGGAACTGACCGACAAGCTGCTCCTGTTCGAAAGTCATCATCTGCTGATCGGCTTCCGTGATTTCATACCCTTCCTTCCTGTTGAGAAACTCGTCCATTTCGATCACACCCATTGGCTGGGGCAGCTCGCCCGGAAGATCGATCAAGATCGACATGACCGCATCCGCCTCGACGCCGGGCAAGCCGAAGGCCCGGTGCGAGGCCCGTACCGGGTCGGATGCAGCCAGAAGTCCGGGGATTGGGTGATAGCGGAAATAGAGTCGGGCGCGTTCGACCGGGGTGTTTACCACCGCCAGAGTTTGGACGCCTTTCTCGCGCAGGGCCGGATTGAGCTGTGCCATTGCCGCGACATGGCGCCGGCAGAACGCGCAATGCAGGCCTCGAAACAGACCGATCAACAATGGGCTCTGACCGCGAAAATCATCAAGTGCGATCTTGCCCTCGCGTGAGATCGCATCGAGCACAATGTTCGGAGCCAGGTCGCCCGGCTGCAGCGGATGGTCTAAAGCGTGCGTGGACATGGCCAACTCCGGTCCCGTATCCTTCAAGAAAAAAGGCAGTCGCTCCTTGCCCATATTAATCCTCCAGACGGCCGCACTCACGCTCAAAATACCTTCAGCGCCAGCTTTCGCTTCACTCAGGTGCTGCTTCGGAGCGGTCCGTTTCCTTTCATGGCGGAGGGATCAAAAAACCCGCCTGGTGCAAACGCCGGAACTCAGGATGGAGAAGGCACCAGCTAGTCATTTTCTGAATGGTCGCAGTGCTTCTCGCGCCCTAAACACCGGCAACCGAAACTTCGGAACTGATGCTCATGCATGAGCATGCTAATACCGACCGCCTCCTACAACCACGCCGGGTTCAGTTTCGGTTCGGACGTACGTGCCGCAGCGAAATAAACTAGAGGGAGGTCTCTGGACTTAGCTGTGCGCGAATTCAAGCAACGGCCCGATGTGATGATTGTCCGCACCCGGGCCACACTAGTTCCGGCAATCCGGTTCGCCGGGTTCGCAGACACGTCGCTGCGGCCTGCGGCGGTCATTGTCACCACCCCTGCGGTCACGATTGTCGTCGCCGCGACGGATGATGCGATCGCCATCATCGCCCCCACGCTCGAAGTTCCGCCGGTTGCGATCGCCGCCGCGGCGCAGATCACGGTCAAAGTCCGGCAGCCTGTCGACATTAGGCCTGCGGTTGGGCGCGCGATCGAAATCCGGAAGGCGATCCGGGCGATCGCCAAGCTCCCGGCGTCTTTCAACGGGACGCCCGATATCGGGCCTCCGCTCCAATCTAGGCTCGAATTCCCGGCGCGGAGCTGGCCTCGGCTCGAATTCAGGTCTGCGGCTGGGTGGAGGTTCCGCACGGCGATCCGGGCCGCGATAGAAGTCCGGTCCGCGGCGCCAGCGATCGCGGTCGTGATAAAAGTCACGGTCGCGGTAGTGACGATCCCAATAGCTGCTGAAGCTGAAGACAACGACGGGAATACCGAGCGGGCGATAATATTGAGGACCGACATAAACGCGGCGCTGTTGATAAAGCGCCTGGATATATCGGCCGTGCACCCAGCCACGGCCGTCGTAGAACTCCACGTCGCACCACGGCACGTCGGCAAGACAACCGTAGATCTCAACGGATTCGCCGGCCGGAATCACGGTGATCGCCGGATATGCTGTGCTTGGGCCGGCGCGCATATTGACGTTTGCCGTCGCGAAGCCTTCTGCCGCCTGAGCGATCGCCGGAGCAAGCAAGAGCATACCGGTCGCGGCAATTTTCAAAAGGGTGCGTTTCACGTTTTCAACTCCCTGGGAGGAAGGCGTCATGCCACGTCCGGTGTTTGATTTTACTCCGGCTTTTTCCGGTTCCCGGGCATAGTTGAAGCGCCTGCCAGCCTTTGTTGGGCAGCCACCATCGTCTTATCTTTCAATGATTTATAGCGCGTTTTGCATGAACGCAGCTTGAACGGAAGAATCTGGGCTCTAGGCCTTGAAAGTGCCGGGGGTGGATCTTCTTCATTTGCTCGTGCCTATGAGATCGGTTTGGTCCTGCGCATCACAGCCTCCATCTCGGGCACCTTCAACGAGCCACGCGTCGCGAAAAGATACGCAGCTAGGTAGGTCAACTTCTGCCTTGCTTCGCGGTTGTAACCAGGCACGAACTGCACGATCCTCAGTCGGGCCTCTTCCTCTTCTCTCGTCACATCGAGCAGTGCCTTTGAGTAGACCAGGCTGTCACGCCGCCGGCAGCTTTACGCCGATGCCATTCGCGAACGGCCTCCGCGGCCGCCGATTGCGCCGCTATATTATGCCGATCCATCCTCGCATCCAAAGGAGCCGCAGCTTCCAGGCAAATCAGCCGAAGTATCTTTTCGCTGCCTCGCGCGTTTACCAGCACCAGCTGAACACCCGGGGTTCTGCATGCGGCTTTATCAATGCGATGTGAGCGGATTGCCGCTCTATTTCGACAACCATTTTAGCGTAGGCGCGAACAACGCACCTGTCGGATTCGTCGCCGACACGCTGACGCTACACACTCTGACCAACGCGGGCGAAGGCCTCTGGCGGATCACATCGCGGCCTGACAAGCTTTGGAAGTTCTGCGCCAACGCACCGATCGATGGTAGCAACTGGCTTGTCGATGCTGACGATCCAAACCCGCTCGCCATTCCCGCCCGCTATAACCGCCTCATCCCGAACACCGACACGCCGCAGGGTCTCGCGCGATTCCAGAAAATCGGCGCCGCTCAACGTCATCTCTTTTACTCGATCCTGCGCTTTGCCATTCCCTGTCCTGATCGGGCTACCAATCCCGACGGTGGGCTCGTTTTCGACTTCCTGGAAGATGCCGTTGACGATTTTGGCCATCGGGTCCCCGCGGTGACCGGACACGAGGATGGCCTCATCAGCCTTCGCGCCGCTGAGGCGGACGATGTGGTGCGCGAGACCGTCCGCGTCTCGATGGGAGAGCCTTACCGCACTCTGCTCGGCCACTTCAGGCATGAAATAGGTCACTTCTTCTTTCAGCAACTCGTCGAAGGCAGCGACATGCTCTCCGAGGTGCGCCAGCTGTTTGGCGACGAACGTCAGGACTACGACGCGGCGCTTCAGAAGAATTATAGCGAAGGACCCCCTGTTGATTGGCAACAGCGCTTCATCTCGAGCTATGCGAGCTGCCATCCGGCCGAAGATTTCGCGGAGTGCTGGGCGCATTTCTTCCACATCGTCGATACGCTGGAATCGGCCCGCGCGTTCGGCCTTTCGATCGAACCGTTCCGGCATCATGATCTCGACGCAGAGGTAAAGTTCGATCCGTACCGCGCCGAAAGTGCCCAGCAGTTAGTCGGCGCGTGGGTGCCGATTAGTTTGGCGCTGAACACGTTCCAGCGCTCAATGGGACAGGGCGACATCTATCCATTCGTCCTGCCGCCGCCCGTGGTAGAGAAGCTGGAGTTCATCAACAGGCTGATCAAAGCGGCACGAGAAGGCAAGCTAGGCCGGACGAACCGCTTCCACCTAGCTTCGTCCTCGTCTTCGGCCGATCGGTCTACAGCAAAATAGTTCATGGGGAACATCCTTCGAGTTCGTCAATTGCTGACGATAAGGTGCTCGAACGGGCTCGCTCTGCCTATGTGGCGTCGGCAGACGGAAGTTAATTGCGAACGCTCGTGGTTTTGCACGGGATGTCGACTTGAGGTGCGTCGTCGCTGGCACCTTAAACATGCGAAAGCGGTTACCTCGGCTGCCTGCGGCGCGAGCATTTATCTCGGCTTTCCCGCCTGGCGTTCGGAGGCTAGTTTCGCCTGGTAAAGTATGGAGGCCGACATGGGAGCGAATAAATTTGCCGGAGTTGTGAAACGAGCGCTTGTGGTCGGAATCTTGCAGCTTGGCTCTATTGGCTTCGCTCGCGCCGAGACGACGATCCTCAACGTCTCCTATGACTCGACTCGGAAACTCTACAAGGAATTCAATGCCGCTTTCGCTGAAAAATGGGAGGCGGATAGCGGCGAGACGGTGACGATCGATATGTCACACGGCGGCTCGGGCAAACAAGCGCGATTGGTGATCGATGGGCTCGAAGCCGATGTGGTGACGCTGGCGCTCGAAGCCGACATCGACGCGATTGCGCAGGCGACCGGCAAGATCCCGGTCGATTGGAGAAGACGACTGGAAAACGACAGCGCCCCCTACACGTCGACGATCATCTTCCTGGTGCGCAAGGGCAATCCAAAGGGCATCAAGGACTGGGGTGACCTGACCAAGGAAGGCATTCAGGTGATCACCCCGAACCCGAAGACCTCGGGCGGCGCCCGCTGGAACTTCCTCGCCGCCTGGGCCTGGGCACGGGGTGCTAACAATGGCGACGAGGCCAAGGCGCAGGAATATGTGGCGCGACTCTTCGAGCATGTTCTGGTTCTCGACACCGGCGCGTGGGGGGCGATGACCACCTTCGTCCAGCGCGGCCTTGGCGACGTGCTGCTCGCCTGGGAGAATGAGGCCCATCTCGCCCTCGAGGAACTCGGCCCCGATGAGTTTGAGATCGTCACGCCGTCAATTTCGATCAAAGCCGAACCGTCCGTGGCCCTCATCGACGGTAATGTCGACAGCAAAGGAACGCGGAAGGTGGCCGAAGCCTATCTCGACTATTTGTACAGCGACGTCGGCCAGAAGATCGTCGCCAAGCACTATTACCGGCCGTTCAAGCCGGAACTGGCGGATCCCAAGGACACGGCCCGCTTCGCCGATCTCAAACTTGTCACCATTGACGAATTCGGCGGTTGGAAGGAAGCTCAGCCGAAATTCTTCGGCGCTGGCGGGAGTTTCGACCAGATCTATACGCCGGGCCGATAGCCTTGATGTGCTTGGCAGCCGAGCAAGCTTCGCTCCAGCGACAAGTTTGCTGCCAGCCGCCGCCTTTGAAAGGTGCAGGCATCCATGGAAGTCAGCATCCAGAACCTACGCAAGGAGTTCGGCCGTTTCCCAGCGCTCGTCGATGTCTCGCTCGATATCCGCTCCGGCGAGTTGATCGCGCTGCTCGCCCCGTCCGCCTCGGCCAAGACGACGCTGCTCCGGCTCATCGCCGGTCTCGAAAGCCCGACCGACGGCGTCACCCACGACCAGGAAGAAGCGCTGGAGCTTGCGGACCGCGTCGTCGTCATGAGCAAGGGCGCGATCGAGCAGGTCGGCACGCCCGACGAGAACTACGATCACCCGGTCTCGCCCTTCGTCTATGGTTTTCTCGGCCATCTGGTTTAAAAACCTGGCTATCGGCCTGCGCTCAAACGAGTCGGATGGTCCGGCAACCCTCTATTTCCGCCCGCACGACGTCGAGCTCATGGAGGGGTGCGCTGGTTGTCTCGCCGGTCGCATCACGGCGAGCCGTCGCGTCGCTGGCACCCGCCACCTCGAATTGGACCTTGGAAGGATACAGCCGTCGATCGAGATTGAGTTGCCGCCCGAGCGCACGTCCTCGGCCGACCGCACCCGCATCGCGTTCCGACCCACGAAGTGGAAGCTGTTTCGCGGGGAGTAGCCTGTGAAGGCACGGTGGCACTTGGACTTCCCGTGTTCGGATAATGTCGCCATCTTTTCCTGCAGGCAGGTGACCTGAACGGCACATGATCATGGGCCAGGCGCCACCCTGCGCCAGCAACGAATTCCCGGCAATTGCTTCTCAGACGCGGAAATGCCCTTCCCCGTGAAAGCTTCGCCCACGTGACCAGGAGTGAAGAATCACTTATCCTCAGGAACGAAGTGGATGGGTTGGCGGTTCTGCATACGGCCTTTCAGGAGGTCCGAAAATGAAAGAAGTGCCATGGGGCATTGCGCTGTCGGTGACGCTGCAAAACGGCATGAAGCGACAGTTCTGCGGCCCTTACGACGCGCTTGATTTCCTCGAGAACGAATGGCCGATGCATGGCGGGCAGCAGGCCCGAGCCGTGCGAGCCTGTCGCGCCGCTTTGCATCACCCACAGTATTCTGATTGGGCAAAAAATTCCTTCATAGCCGCATGCATTGAAGCGTCATTCGCATGCAGCGACGTCTTGGGACGCGCCAAGCCGCCCCGGCCGGATCTTACATCAGCCTCACGTCGACTGGGCGCTGGTGATAAAGCGGGAACGCCCATTAATCGAGGTAGTGTCGCCCGGTAAGCGACCGGCATAATTATCGCAAGTCGGATCCCTGACCCACTCCGTCGGTACCCAATTGCGCTGCAGCGTGGGCGTGCCGGCCTACTGGCGCAAGGTTGTCAGATCAACCTTTGGCGTGCTGTCTCGCCGCCCGAGCGAGCCGCGGCTTTGTAAATCCCCTCCGCCGAGGCAAAGTTTTCCTGTGCCGCTCAACTGGCCGACTAGGCGGGGCCGGTAAACCACTGCCTTAAAATTGGCTTTACCGCTGAAGCACATAAGTGCCGGGGGCATCATCCATCGGGGGATAGCCTTTCCTGGGAGCGCCGATGTCCGGCGGTGCCACCCGTTCCGGCGCTGAATGGCCGGCGAGCCACGCGACCCAGTCCGGCCACCATGAGCCGTCCTTCGATATGGCTGCCGCGGCCCATTCGTCCGCGCTGACGCTGGAATCGCTCTCACGTGTCAATGCGATGCGAAAACCTCTGCCGGGATGGTCTGGCTCGGAGACGATGCCGGCATTGTGACCCCCGCTTGTCAGCACAAAAGTGACGTCGGTGTCGGTGAGATAATGTATCTTGTAGACGGACTGCCACGGTGCGACATGGTCTCGCTCCGTCCCGACGACGAACATGGGAACGCAGATGTTCTGGAGGTGAGCCGGGCGTCCGTCAACGATGAAACGGCCGGCGGCAAGTTCGTTGTCGAGATAGAGGCGCTGCAGATATTCCGCATGCATCCTGTAGGGCATGTGGGTTGGGTCCGCGTTCCACGCCATGAGATCGGTCATTGGCATGCGTTTACCGATCAGGTAGTCGTGGACGAGGCGCGACCAAACGAGATCGTTGGTGCGCAGCATTTGAAATGCCCCCGCCATCTGATCGGCGGAAAGACAGCCACTATGCCACATCATGCTGTCGAGAAAATGCAGCTGGCTGTGATCGATGAACAGCGCCAGTTCGCCGGGTTCGCAGAAGTCCGTCTGGGCGGCAAACAGCGTGATCGATGCGAAACGCTGGTCCTCGGAGCGCGCCATCGCGGCCGCCGCGATCGCTAGAAGCGTACCCCCCAGACAGTAGCCCGTTGCGTGAATCTTGCGCTCTGGAACGATGGCGCTGACGGCATCAAGCGCGGCCAGGATTCCCAATCGCCTGTAATCGTCGAGTGTGAGGTCGCGGTCCTTCGCGGTCGGATTGCGCCAGGAAATGCAGAACACGGTGTGGCCCCGCGCCACGAGATAGCGGATCAGGGAATTATGCGGTGAAAGGTCGAGGATGTAGTATTTCATGATCCAGGCCGGCACGATCAGGATCGGCTCGGCGATGACGTCCTCCGTCGCGGGCGCATACTGGATCAGCTCAATCAGGTGGTTTCGATAGACAACCTTTCCAGGCGTGGCCGCGACATCGCATCCTACGCGAAACGCTTCCGTCCCGACCGGAGGTTGCCTCATGGCCAGCCGGCCGACGTCTTCGAACCAGTTGCGGAATCCATGCGTGAAATTCGCCCCGCCCGTTTCCATTGCCCTGTGGATCACTTCCGGGTTGGCGAAGGGAATGTTGGACGGCGAGAACACGTCCAGCCACTGGCGCGCGGTAAAGGAGACGACGTCCTCGTGGTGCGGTGTCATGCCGGGGACGTGGCGCGTAGCATTTTGCCACCACTGCTGGCACAGCAAGAAAGCCTGCGCCCAGACTGTGTAGGGTTGCTTTTGCCAGCCCTCCGCGCGAAACCGGTTGTCTCCCGGCAGCGCCTGACTGCAGGGCGGCGCGTCCGGACGCGTGGCGGCTGCAGCCATGTAAGTCAGCAGAAGGCCCCAATTCTGCCCTGCCTTATCGGCAAGTTCCATGCGCTTTCCCGGAGCCGATGCGAGGTGGATCGACCAGTCAAAAAAGGCGAGTGTCAACGCGGCTGGTGAAAGACCTCCTGTCGCCATTGCACTCAGAGCCTCACGCATCCGATCAATTGCACGGAATGCTTCGCTGCCCGAGCCCTCGTCTTCGCATGGCAGCGCCGATTGTGCCGCAATCGAGCTAGCCAACCCTGCTTTCGTCGTGCGGTCTGCGGCCAAAACTGGTCCGTCACACGTCTTCATCGCGAAACTCCATTCAGCCTTGCCGCCGCAGTCGTTGATGCCGATCAATCCCGATCGCCGACGGGGATTAGCGAGGTGTCGTCGATCGGAGCAGACGATGGAAGTATTACTATTTATGATGGTGCGCTGCTTCTCAGGTCTGTGCAAGTCGACTCTCTTAAATGGGCCTCCAGGGCAGTTGCGCTGTAGGACGGCACATCAATTTGCGTAGAAGAAGCTCAACTCGTCAGTGTTCGGGAGGCGCGTGGCCCTGTCTGGCCATGGCGCGAATCTCAGAAGCGATATCGAACCAGGCGCCCCATACGATAGGGCGTCAGGATGGTGCTGAAGAGCTGCAGCGCGATCTGGGCGGGCGGTGACATCCGCGCCACCTGTCCGGTGTCCCAATCCGAACGATCCTCGATGAGCTTTAGTCCCGGTACCTGGCGCTCTACCTCTGCCGGGTCGTCGAGCGCCCAATTGAGACAGGCGCCGGTGGCGCGGATCGCCGGATTGAAGCGCAGCAGTCGGATTGCGAAGCTGCTATAGGCATCGAAGGCTATCTCCCCCGAGGGGAAGTGGCCGGCGATCCGCCGCAGAACCTGCGCAACCTGGTGTTCCTCCAGATAAGGCAGAACGCCCTCGGCGACGATCATGGCCGGCTTGTCGGCGGGAAGTTTCGCAATCCAGCCGTGCTCGACGATCGAGCAGGCAATCATCGCGCAGTCCGCACGGTCGGGGTAGATCTGCCGGCGCAAGGAGATGACATCGGGGAAATCCAGCTCGAACCAGCGAACTCCCGGCCCAGGATCTATGCGGAAGATGCGACTGTCGAGACCACAGCCGAGATGGACAACAGTCGCCTCCGGGCAGCGCTGAAGGAATGCCTCCGTCCAGCGATCGAGCATATAGGCGCGCAGCGCGATGCCGATGGTCATGTCGTGACCAACTTTAAGATGCCGGCTGCCCTGATCGATACGGTGCAACGCATCCGCGGCGAAGCGGTCGCGCAGCAGCGAATCCGGCATGGCGCTTTCGGCTGCCTTGGCTTGGAGTGTGATCAGCAAGGTTTCCCTTGCGCC
The DNA here is from genome assembly GCF_002531555.1 of Sinorhizobium sp. BJ1. Classification (NCBI taxonomy): domain Bacteria; kingdom Pseudomonadati; phylum Pseudomonadota; class Alphaproteobacteria; order Hyphomicrobiales; family Rhizobiaceae; genus Sinorhizobium; species Sinorhizobium sp. BJ1. Next base: position 1,930 of record NZ_NWTH01000056.1, on the reverse strand, counting down.
GGTGAGGCGGATTTGCTCCTGTTGCATGGCTTCCTCCAAGGTGCCCTGCATCAGGAGGGTACTCTGTCTGCCGTACCAGCAGCAACGAACTTCTTATCCTCGGCATAGATTGTTGAGCACCAGGCGCTGAGGTGAAAATCTATTCAAAAACCGTCTTAGCGAAATCAGCGTCCATTCCGCCGAGTTTCGGCGGAATGTGCAATGCATGTCATTTTTAAAGGACAAGGCAGCCGAACTGGAATATTGTGCAGCGCAACAAAAAGATATCTGCCGCGTAGCACCGGTGATCTCCAGATGGCGACAGCGAGGAGGCGACATGCGATCCCTTTCCGACACACTGGAGCGACTTGCCAGATTTCGTACAGCTAAGAGCGGCCACGCAACTGCGGCAACCTCGAACCTGTCTCGGCTGCAACGCTTCGGTTCAAATCCCGGAGCTTTGGAAGCATGGTACCATGTTCCTGAGGGGCTGGCCGAAGCGCCGGCGTTGGTCGTGGTCCTGCATGGATGTACGCAGAATGCTGCCGGTTATGATCACGCATCCGGGTGGTCCAAACTCGCTGAGGATTTCGGTTTCGCGGTTCTTTATCCGGAGCAGGTCCACGCCAACAACCCCAACCTGTGCTTCAACTGGTTCAACCTAAGCGATATTCGCCGAGGCGAGGGAGAGGTCCACTCGATACGGCAGATGGTGGAGACCATGATCGCCGACCATGGCATCGACCGTCGCCGGGTTTACATCACCGGGCTGTCGGCGGGAGGCGCGATGGCGAACGCCGCGCTTTGCGCCTATCCCGAGATTTTCGCCGGGGGCGCAATCATCGCCGGCCTTCCCTATGCCGCTGCTACATCAGTTCCGGAAGCCTTCGACCGCATGCGCGGACACGGCATCCCCAATCCGGAACGCTTGCAAAAGCGGCTGTCCGGGGCCTCGCCTCATCGCGGTCCCTGGCCGACGATATCGGTGTGGCATGGCACCAATGACAGGACCGTCGCGGAGGCGAACGCCAATGCCATCATCGCTCAGTGGAGCGGCGTCCATCGCGTCCCAACCAGCCCCTCGTCGGTGGAAACGGTCGACGGGCACAAAAGGATGGCCTGGCGAGATCAATCCGGCAGGGACGCGATTGAGCTTTACCTCATAGACGCCATGGGCCATGGGACACCAATCGACATCGCATCCGGCTACGGACACACCGCGCCGTACATGCTCGACGCAGGAATTTCCTCTACCCTCCACATAGCGCGCTCATGGGGCCTGACGCCGTCGTTCCAGCGCCGGCGGGAAAGAGCTGCCCACGTCAAGCCCGCCCGACCAGCTCATGCAGCCAGCCGATCACAGTCGGATTGGCAGGGAGACATTCAGTCGGTGATCGAAAGGGCACTCCGTTCGGCCGGACTGATGCGCTGACAGCGGCGCGTTGCTGCGCGAGAGAGCGTGCTTGCACCAGGTGCCGTCATCGATTTTAATTTCCTGCCGTCCTCCAGGCAGATCATGAAGTCCTCAGTCACAGATTTCTTGATCGGGACGCATGAGCTCATCAAGAACGGGCGCCGCCTTGCATTTGGCCTGGCAATCGAAACGGCTCCGTCACGCCAGATGTCCTCGCATTAGACCGCCTCGAGCCGGCTGAACCGAACCGGGATGAGTTGTCGCGCCTCGAGTTGTCCTGCCGAATTCTTGTCGATGACAGTCAGAAACTGTTCTTCAGAGCCCAAAGGAAGAACCAGACGGCCCATTGGTTTGAGCTGCTCAAGCAAAGCCGGCGGCGCCTCCTCGGCCGCCGCCGTGACGAGGATCTTGTCGAATGGGGCGCGCTCGGGCCAGCCGCGAGACCCGTCTCCGACACGGATGCCGACATTTGACATGCCGAGGCGCTGTAGGAGAGCCTCGGCGTGGGTTGCGAATTCCTCGATGATTTCGACGCTC
>NZ_NWTH01000055.1:0-20131 GCF_002531555.1 Sinorhizobium sp. BJ1 | reverse complement strand
TGGGCTCAGCCATAAAAAAAGCCTGCAGGCAAGCGAACAGCGGCGTCCGGAGATCGCGCGGCGTTCTCGGCACAGATGGCGTTTTCCATCGCGGCGGGATGAGGACACCGCAGCGATGTTCGATGCCGGCCATATCGCCGGCGAAGGACCTGGCGCCTTCAAAGCCGAGAATGCTGCCGGTGCGGCGCTGAAGCTGCTTGAGTGCCTCGATGGGAAGGCCTTCAGCATTCGCGACATGGCGTCGCGCTCCGCAACGACGGTGACGCGTGCTCCATCCTCTTCCGACAGGAACTTGGCCGCGTGATAGCCGACTTTGCCAAAGCCCTGGACGATGACGGAGGCGCCTTTGAGATCGCGCCGGCCGTCGAGACGATCGGCGGGGGTGTCGCGAAGATAGCTCTGGATGGCGAATTGCATGCCGCGGCCTGTCGGTTCCGTTCGCACGGCGATGCCGCCCTTCGACAGCGGCTTGCCGGTGACGCAGGCGCGCGCGTTGGCGACGTCGGTCGGGTTGGCGCGGCGGAATCCATCCATCATCCAGGCCATTTCCCGCTCGCCGGTGCCGATATCGGGCGCCGCAACGTTGACGCCTGGGCCGATCAGGCCACGCTTGTTCAGTTCCCTGGTTAAAGCGGCAGGTGATGAGATCGAGCTCCTGCCACCTCCTCGACGTCGGCATTGGAGGCGTAGCATATGTCGCCCTTGGCCGACGCGCAGTGCTCGCTGTGGACCGATCGCCAGCCGATGAAGCTGTACATGCGCCCGCGCAGTCGCACACCAAAGCGAACCGTATAAGTCGAGTTGCACTAGATGATCCGTTCTGCCAGCCCTTCCGGCAGATCAAGGAACGACATGGCATGCTGGAGTTTGTGGTCGACGCTTTCAAGACAGCCATCAGAGTTCGTTGGCATTACGCACGTGTAACCGCTTGAGGAGCGCTGCATTGAGGTTGTGTCTTGCCGGCCTGACATGAACTCGGCGTTCTCGCCGACATAGGACGAGATCATCTTCCTGATCTGCTTCGTCTTCAGCAGCACGCCCAGGCCGAAGTCATCGCCGCCACAGTTGTTTGATGCGATCGTAAGGCTTTTCGCGCCCGCCTCACGGATTGCAGCGATCAGCAGCTCCGGAATGCCGCAGAGGCCGAACCCACCCGCCGGGAGAACATACCGTCGAACAGGAGGCCCTCAAGAGCCTGTGGGTTTGGTATGTCTTATTCGTGATTCCCATGGACTGTAGTGAAGCGAGGGCCTTTCCTCCCCAGCTGCTTTGAAACCGCCGAACGGAATGACATCGGAGGGGTCGCGATTATCGCGCCGGCTGCCTCGATCCTGGTTGCCACGAGTCGAGCGCGATAGCGGATTTGCGCCGGAGCATGCCATCTTAAGAGTTGCTAGGAAGCGGCGTGCAGAGGCAGCGTTCGCTCATTTGCCGCACAGCCCCAGGATGACCCGCGCTTCCTTAGGTGTCGCTGGCTCATGTCCGAGAATATCGATTAGCTCCCGAGCGCGCTCCACAAGCTGTCCGTTAGTCGCGAACTCGCCTCTTCGTAGGTATAGATTATCTTCGAGGCCTACACGGATGTTACCTCCAAGCAAGACCGATTGCGCTGCGATCGGATATTGGTTTCGACCTGTTCCGAGAGCACCCCACTGAGCCCGCTCCGGCAGTAAGCCTTTCATGTAAGCAACTGTGTCGGGCGTCGCCGGTGCATTCCACTTCACGCCTAGGACAAACTGAAACATCGGGTCACCGGTGATCAAGCCTTCAGCGATCAACTGATGGGCAAATCTGATATCGCCGCCCTCAAATACCTCGATCTCTGGTTTAACGCCGAGCTCCTTGAAGCGCTTCGCCATCGCCCGAAGCGTCCGCGGGGTATTTAAGTACACATACTCATCGCCGCCATCGCCCTGATTTGACGTCGTGACATCAAGAGATGCAATGTCTGGGCGACACTCTTCAATGTGCGCATAACGAATCTCGGCCGGCGCGACTGTCGTGCCACGCGCTGCACGCGATTCATCTTCCGGGTCGGGCACAAACCGAGCATTTCCCCCGCATGTCAGGTTTAAGATGACGTCGACTGACGACTGGCGGATCCTGTCAGAAGCCTCCTTGAACAGTTCAACATCGTAAGTTGCGGCGCCGGTTGCGGGATCGCGCACATGAATATGAACGATCGCTGCACCAGCGCGCGCGGCTTCGATAGCCGAGCCGGCGATTTCCTGAGGAGTAATTGGGAACCTCGGGTGAGCGCGATTAAATTTAGATCCGCCAGTGACGGCGCATGTAATAATGATCTTGCGATTGTCGAATGACGCTATCGGCATAAAGCTGGACCCCGTGTTGCTAACGCCAGACAGTACGACCGAATTTTGCAGCAGCCCACCGCTGTTGAGTTATGAAGGTCTGCTACTGATTATGCTATCTGGCTCCGTTGGAGTGGGAGCAGACCTGCTGCAGCGACGGCGGCGGCATCCCTCGTTGTCGTTGGCTCGATGGTTTCTGAGTTCGCGGGTCGGCGCGATGATATCGCCGGGAACGGCATGAGCGCGGATGACGGGCAGCCAGTTGCCGTAGCAATCAGCCGCCGTGTGCCCTGTTCTGGTCGACATAGATGTCAATCCCAACTCAAAGTTTGATCGCTATGCTTTGATTGAGTTCGGAGCGGAAACGCTCACCTTTGCGCACGTAGCTTTGTGCAGTTTTTCGGAAGTTTCGGATCTCCTCTTCGGACAGCATCCGGACGAGCTTGGCAGGTGAACCCGCCCACAACTCTCCCGACCTAACCCGCTTGCCCGATGTCAGGAGGCTACGTGCGCCGAGAACGCCATCCGGCTCGATGATGCAACCGTTCATGATGGTCGAGGCCATTCCGACGAAAGCACGGTCTTCCAGGTGGCAACCATGGATCAGGCAGGAATGCCCGACCGTGACCTCATCACCGATGAGGACATCGAATTCGCCGGGGTCAATGTGAACGACCGACCCGTCTTGAATGTTGCTTCGCGCACCGATCTGGATCATGTTGTCGTCGCCACGCAACACGCAGTTAAACCATACACTAGACTGCGAACCTACCGTCACGGCGCCCACGATAGTGGCGGAAGGCGCAATCCAAGCACTAGCGTCAATCTTGGGTTTATTGGAGCCGAGATTATAGACCGATTGATGTTTTGTAGACATGAGCACTTCTCCGTTTGTCTGCTTTCTCGCGCCTCACGGAGCAGTAATACTCGCACCCTTCCACGAAAGGGTGATTGGTTGCGATACCCTTTCGAACAGTGGAGTAACACATAGGGCGCTACCGATCTTTGCCGCCCCTAAAGCTCGCTATCGCGGAAATCCAAATCACCGATGTGCGGATTGCACACGGCAGAGTTATGAGTCATAGATCGCGGATCAGCTAAAAACTGTCCATAAAGCGTCGGAATGTAGCCTGCACTGTCGAGCACACACCGGGCTACAGCGCGGCCTGCTACGACTACCGCACTCCGTCAATCTGGGGCTGAGCCGCCTCACGACGCCACGCCGCGCGTGTCCGTCGACGTGCCGCTCTCTCGCGACGGCGCCGGCGATCATGAATCTAGTTTGAGCGGACTGCTGAACCATAGACGGTTCCACTTCACCAGAGGGTACAAGCCGCATGAGAATGCTCACGCGCTTGGCTCTACAGATCACATAGAGAACGGATGAGAGAAGTCCAGAATAGTTATTTATGATGGTGGTTTGTTATGCGACCTGCAGCGGGTTCGCCAACGGGCCGCTGGAACTCCGATAATTCGCCATCATGAGAGCGCAATTCGGTAGACCGGTTACCCGCCAGTAGGCTTCAATAAACCGCTCTTTCTGATTTCCCTGGGTGTGTAGCCATAGTGTTTTTTGAACGCGAGACAGAAGTTGGAGGCATGGTCGTAGCCGACTTCATAGGCGATCATCTTCAGCGGCATCTCGGTCTTAACGAGCAGATCGACAGCCTTCGATAGTCGCACTAAAGCCCGGTAATCGTGGGCGTTGATGCCGTACCGATCCGCGAAGGCCTTGTTGAGACTACGGCTCGGAATCTCCAATTCGTCTGCGATCGTACAGATCGGCAACTTGTTCTGCAAATCGCTGTCAAAAATGTTTTTAATTTGCTCCAGCTTTTCGTCGATGCTGCGGCAGCCCGGCTTCACATATTCCGATGACATTACTTTGTCCAGAGTAATGCAAAGTAGCTCCCTCGCTTTTGCTGAGACGTAATGATGTACAAAGCGCTGACCAATGCTGCGGAATATGACGGATCTTGCAATCTTCTGCATTTCCGAAGAGAGCGGAAGTTCTATCCAGGTAAATCGCCCGGCAGGCTGGCGCAACAGGTCCTGCAGGACGGTTAGCTGATCAGAAGTCTCGGCAACCAACCGCGGAGGCTCTTGCGGGTCGAAGCCGAGAGCCAGCGCAGTCTCCGAATGGCTCGCGGTCCAGTGACTTATCGCATCAACGCCTTTGGGATGGAAGTAGGCGATAAGCGTGGGTTTTTTCAGCTCAATTGCTTCGCCATTTGTGGGCGAGATGGTACGCCGCCCGTCCAAATGATACAGGAATACTAGGCGATTGGTACCCCGATGATTTTCGAGGCATTCTTCACGCATCGTGAAGTGCTTGGTCGTCAGCAGAAGACTAAGTTCTATCTGAAAACAGTCTTCGTGTCCCGAGCCACATTTGATCGGTGGTATCCAGCGGCGTCCGAAACCGGCCATTTCCGGCGGAGCCAGCACCTCCTCGAACTCCTTCGCCCAGGCGATCTGCTCAAGGCTGTTCATACGCTTCGACTCCGCCCATGTCTCAATTGTTATAACAAAATAGTAAATTCCGGCTTGTTGTCAAACGGGAGCGCACCAGGTCGGAGTTCCGGAGAATGGATTTGTAAGGGAGTGTGAATCCTGTCAATAGCCTATAGAGCCTTCTAAACCGCCGGGCACTTTGCGAAAAAAAGCGTCACGCTGAAGCGGACCTACAGATGGCGGAAGCTAAAATTCGGACCAGTGGGCCGGCGTCGATAGCCCACAGGAAGGCGGCCATCTCGCGCGCGATCGCGGCCACGACCACCGGTGGCTTCTTGCCGGCGGCGTTGAGGCGACGATAGCGAGCGCAGAGCCTGATTTGCGCCTTCCAGGCGATGTCGCGGGCAATCCCTCGAGCTGCAGACTCAGCGCCTCGCTGACCCTGGCTGGGTAGCGATAAGTCCAGGCCGCTTCGCCCAAGGCGCGGCGGGCGCGTCGATTGCCGGCGAGCGTGAGGCTCGACCGGCGGACCGTGTCGCCGGTCGAGCGCTCTCCCGGAACCAGGCCGAGGAAGGCCATCAACGGCGGCAGACTATCGAAGCGGCGCCATGGACCAGGTTGGCACAATGGTGCGCAACTGTTCGTCCGGGCGGCGTAGCCGCTGAGCCGCGTCCTCGATCGCGTCGATCTTCTCCAGGAACACGATCTGCTGCGCCGTATGCTCGAAGCTCTGGCGGGCAAGCCAGCGCCGGTGCGCCAATGTCCAATGGCCGCCGCCTTCGTAGATCCGCCCATGGCGCAGGAGGAAAGAGAGTAGTTGCTGGCGTTTGCGGCGCAGATCGTCGGCGCTGGCTTCGAGCCCGGACCAGATCGCAGACAGCCTCGTGGACGACGTCCGGCACCCATACCCCGGTCAGCTCGCCCGCTCGGTGCAGCCGCGCCAGCGGACCGCGTCCCGTCTTGACTACCGTTTCGGGATCAGGGCCGGCGCAACCACCATGCGGTCGTGCCCAAGATCGCGGACCTGGCGGTACAACCCGTAACCCGTCGGCCCGGCCTCGAAGCAGACGTGCAGTCGATCATACTTCTTTCCCAGCTTCTTGATCGTCCGCTCTATCGTCGCAGGGTTATTCTCGACCTCGCCGACGAACCGAACCTCGCCCGACCGACCGCCCTCTGCGATCGCCACCGCGTGCTTCTTCTTGGCCACGTCAAACGCGACAAATGCTTCGTTATACTCCCCCATGGCTTGCCCTCCGTGCGTGAGGATCGGCTCGGCCCATCCGAGCAACCCTCGTCTTTCAATCGCACGAAAGGGCGGGCCACCGATCTTCGCCCCGGAACATGACGTCTAGCGGCCTCTAGAATTTCGCTTTTGTGTCCGGTCTCGGCAGATTCGCATCGGATCAGTAACGCTCAAATCGCAAGAAATTCCTCGGGATTTAAGATGTTAAGTATCTTCGTACGCGCAGTGAGTATATCGTCAACTATCGCCTTCTGGACGGCGGCCGCATTTCTTGCCTTCAGTGCAGAGATCGCAGCATCGTGAAATTTTTCGCCATCGTCGTCTTCCAATGCTTGATTTGCAAGAAGGCCTAGGGTTGGGCCGATCGCCACCCAAAGATTGTCAATAATCGCGAGAAGTCTTGGTGCCCTTGACTGAGCATACAGCGTAAAGTGGAACTTGGCGTTTGCAGCCATTTTGGCCTTGGAGTTATGAGACCGACGATGCGTGCAATAGACAAGATGATGATGCTCCAGCTCGCGGATAAAGGCCGTCGACGCGTTTCTCGCCGCAAGTTCCGCTGCCCAGCCTTCAAGGTTGACACGGATCTTCGTGATCTCCTCCAAGTCTGACCTGCCCAGGCTCGGAGCTATGATGGTCTTTGGACCGGCCATCGATAGGCTTTCCTCTGAAACGAGGCGCGTGATTGCCTCGCGGACAGGCGTGACGCTGACGCCTAGTTGAGAAGCAATAGCGCGGTGCGTGATCTTCTCACCTGGCTCGTACACGCCACATCTGATGCTTTCGCGCACTATGCCGTATACTCTGTCGGACAGCGTCGTTTTCTGTAAATGTTGGTCCAAATCGTTCAATGTCCTCGCTTTATCCGGCTGCTCTCTTTGCTCGCTGACGAGCTTAGCCTTTTCAGAAAACACGCGCTCGGGCGGCATCACAACCTCGAACTCCTATCGAGATTGTCGAACACGGAGTGTGGATCGCTTCGCTGGAGCAGTCGCTCCAGCGAAGGTTAACGTTTATGGGGCGCTATATATGACCGACAAAAGATCGTCACGCCTTTGACTATTTCAATACCTCATGAGTAATGACCCAATGCATGATCGAGCATGACAGTCGTGTCAATGGATAGTGTCGCCGGACGCGTGGAGCCCAAGCCACATGTCAAAATCTCCGACGTGCTCGGCGCCGTTCACCTGCCCCTCCATGGTCAGTGCAATCCGGCCAACATCACCATGGCACTCGCGAAGGTTGCGCGCCGCGCGGCGCGAGAACAATTGAGAACGTTAAGGTCACGGCCGTCCATCACGCCAAACGCGTGGCGGCCACGCCGGATTGTGCGGAGCATTTCCGGAAGTTTGTGACTCAGGGCCAATCCCAACTCCTACAGCGCGCATGCGAAGAAGCGAAATTTTCACCTGCTCAGTTCGCCGATTGACCAATCGCTCGCTCGCCAACGCATTCCCCGTACCACCTGACTTAGACATCGACGCAATTAACTAGCCGTGGATGCCAACGAATAACTGATTGTGTAGATTCCACTGCCGCAACGCGACAGGCTGAGAAATGCCTGCCACGATCGGCTGTTTAGAGGCCTCTGATACCGGGGCGCGTACATGGCAGGCGACGACGCGCCCATCTGCCATCGGCACCAAAGGAGGCAGCTCCCGTTGGCAACGTTCGATCGCGAGGGGGCAGCGCGGGTGGAATGCGCACCCGCTCGGCGGGTTGACTGGGCTTGGTACCTCTCCCTCCACGGGCGCCGTCTGCCGAACCCGCGTCGGATCCGGCACCGGTGCCGCTGCGATGAGCGCCTCCGTATAGGGGTGAACCGGCCTGGCGAAGAGCGCCTCGCACGGTGCAAGCTCTACGATCCGCCCCAAATACATGACTGCCACGTGGTGGCCGATATGCTCCACGACGCCCAGGTCATGCGAGATGAAGATGAAGGCGATGCCCATCCGCTGCTGGAGATCGAGAAGCAGGTTCAGGATCTGCGCTTGCACGGACACGTCAAGGGCTGAAACGGCCTCGTCGGCGATGATGAGAGAGGGGTTGAGCGACAGGGCTCGTGCAATGCCGAGTCGCTGTCGCTGCCCACCCGACAACTCGGACGGGAGCCTGTTCATCATCTCGGGCGACATTCCTACCTTCTGGAGAAGGTCCGCGGCGAGCGCGTTGCGCTGCTTCCGGCTAAGACGCTCAAAATTCTCTACGGGTTCAGTGATGATCTGTCCGGCGGTGAGACGAGGGTTCAGTGACGAGTAAGGATCTTGAAACACCATTTGCATCCGCCGGCGCCAAGCACGAAGTTCGTGCTTTCTTAGGCCGGCAACATCGGCGCCATCGATCAGCACGCGTCCGGCTGTCGGATCTGTCAGTCGCATCAATAGCCGAGCCACGGTGGACTTGCCGCAGCCCGATTCACCGACAATACACAGCGTTTCCCCAGCTTCGACGGAAAAGGAGACATCCTCCACCGCTCGTACCACCGGAATGGTCTTCTTCAGCAACCCTGCCCCGAGTGGGTAATGTTTGGTCAAACTCTCGACTTTCAACAACGGACCACTCATGCCTTGATTACCTCCTCAGAACGCCAGCAGGCCGCTGCGTGGCCTGGGACGACGTCACGCAGGCTAGGCGTCCTCTCGCGGCAGATGTCGATTGCGAACGGGCATCGGGGCGCAAAGCTACACCCCACAATGGGCTCGCGCAAGCTTGGCACGATGCCGGGTATGTCGGGCAAACGGCGCTGTCGCCCATGCCGTCGGTCCGGCACAGAGCGCATCAGAGCCTGAGTGTATGGATGCATAGGGCGCGCGAACAGTTCCGTTATCGGCGCTTGCTCGACGATTCGGCCAGCATACATGACAATCACCCGCTGGCACGTCTCGGCTACAACCCCCAAATCATGTGTAATGAACATAACCGCCGTTCCCATGCGCTCTTTCAGGTCGACTATCAGCCGCAGGATCTGCGCCTGAACGGTGACATCGAGCGCAGTGGTTGGCTCATCGGCGATCAACAGTTCCGGCGAGCAGGCGAGAGCCATGGCGATCATAACGCGTTGCCGCATGCCACCCGACATTTCGTAAGGGTAGTTGCTAATTCGGCGATTTGGATCTGCGATGCAGACGAATCGGAGCATCTCCGCGGCCTTTGCCAGCGCAATCGAGCGCGAGGCTCCCGTATGGATCTGCACCGCTTCGGCGATTTGGCGACCCACGGGGTAGACCGGATTCAGGCTCGTCATTGGGTCCTGGAAAATCATTGCGATTTTGCCGCCGCGGATCTTTCGCATCTCCCGCTCCGACAACTCAAGAAGGTCACGTCCTTGAAATCGGACCTCACCTCCAACCGTTTCGGCGGTTTGCTTCGGAAGAAGCCTAAGAATAGAGAGGGCAGTCACACTCTTTCCGCATCCGGATTCTCCGACGACCCCGAGTGTCTCTCCTTTCATCACCTGGAAGCTGATGCCGCCGAGAGCGCGGGTGACGCTTTCCTCGCCGAAAAAATGTGTTTCCAGGTTTCGGACGTCAAGCAGAACGTCTTTGCCTGCGGGTTGTTGCATTTGCATGTCAGCGCCTCCGCTTCGCGCGTGGATCGAACATATCGCGCAAACCGTCCCCGAGCAGGTTCACGGCAAGAACCGTGACGGCAAGGCAGATGCCGGGAGCGAAGATTGTCATTGGCGCGATCGAAAGAAATAACCGAGAGCTTGAGATCATGTTGCCCCAGCTCGGAATCTCGGGGGGTACACCCACGCCAAGAAAGCTCAGCCCAGCTTCGGTCATAATCGCGCTCGCGCAGACAGTAGCGCTCTGCACCATCAGTGCCGGAATGGTGCTCGGGAGGATATGCCGCCAAAGTACCTTTGGCAGGCGCGCACCGCCGCAGAGGGCAGCCTCCACATAAGGACGTTCCCGAACGCTTAAAACGACCGAGCGAACCAATCGCGCCACGGCCGGAGTCTCGGGTATCGCAATGGCGACGATAAGGATACCGAACCCGGGACCCGTCAAAGAGATAAGGGCAATGGCCAGCAGAATTGTCGGGATCGACATCAGGCCATCCATGACCCGCATCATAACATTATCGAACGCTCGGATGTAGCCGGCTAGGATGCCGATCAACAGCCCGGCAACAGCCGCGCATGATGCAGACATCAACCCGACCATCAGGGAGACACGGGCGCCGAAGATCGTTCGGGCAAACACGTCACGGCCTAGATTGTCGCTTCCAAACCACATTGTGGAGGACGGTGGCTGAAGTCGTTTGAACGGATCCATGTTAGTAGGATCGCCTGCATAAAATGGGGCAGCGAGCGCTACGAGGATGAGGAGCGTGAGCAAGCCACCGCCGACCACAACCAGTGGATGGCGTCTTACGAGACGGGTAAAGCCGGATCGGCCGAGCGGGGCAGACGGTAGGGTGTCAAGTGTTGCGGAGGGCAGCGTCATATCAGTACCGGATACGCGGGTCGATCAGGGTGTACGCGAGATCGACCGTGAGATTGATAAGGACGTACAGACCTGACGTCAGGATGAGCACACCCTGGATGATCGGATAGTCGCGGTTGTTAATTGCATCGACGACCAGACGACCGATACCCGGTATGTTAAACACCGTTTCCGTGAGGACGACTCCGCCGATCATATAGGCGAAGCTTACACCGATCACAGTTAGAATCGGGACGCCCGCGTTCTTCAACGCATGGTGAAAAAGCATGGCATAGGACGATGCGCCCTTGGCGGCGGCCGTCCGGATATAATCTTCCGATAGAACTTCTAGCATGCTCGCGCGGGTAACCCTGGCAATGAAGGCAATGAAGCCAAGGGCTAAAGCGAATGTGGGCAGGACCAGATGCACGAACCATGGCGCTAGGCCGCCACTGATCGGCACATATCCCTGAACCGGTAACCAGTGTGTCCTGATGGCGAAGAAGTATATGAGAAAATAGCCGATGACAAAGACCGGAACGGAATAACCAAATGCCGAAAAGACCGCAAGGAGGCGGTCGATGAGACCGCCAGATCGCCACGCGGCGAGGATGCCGAAGGAAACCCCCACCGTTGCCGAAAGAATCATCGTCAGGATCGACAGAGAAACGGTCGCTTCAAGCCGCTGCGAGATGAGCTCGAGAACCGGTCGTCTGGTCAAGATCGAGATGCCGAAATCGCCGCCAAGCATGTCGCGCACCCAACGAATGAACTGAACCGGCATAGGATCGTTCAGGCCCAGCTGCTCACGAATGCCGGCGATTACCTCCGCCGTGGCCGACCTGCCGGCGATGATGGCCGCCGGGTCGCCCGGCGCCATTCTGAGAAGCAGGAACACGAAGGCCCCGACCATCGCCATGACGGCGATGGCCGAAACCACTCTGCGTAAGATGTAGGCCGCCATCAGACCGAGACTTTCTGCATGTTCCACATTGGGTACACAGCCGTCGGAACATGAACCAAGCCAATCAGAGATTTTCGGCGAGCAATTGGCTGCATATACTGACCCAACACCACAGTGCCAACGAAGTCCCACGCGAGGCGTTGCATTTCACGGGCCAGCGCCTTGCGTTCATCGAGTGTTTCGACCTCTGCCCATTTGGCCCGGAGAGCCTCGTATTCATCGTTCTTCGGCCAGCCATACCAAGCGTCTGCGCCATTGGCGAGGAGCAAAGGCAAACTGATCGGATTGCCAAATTTGGAATCGCTGAAGTCGCTGATAAATACGCTCCAGCCGCCGTCCTCAATCGGTCCCTTGTTTGCACGGCGTTCTTCAACCCCGGCCCAGTCGCTCGAGGCAAGCTCAGCACTGACGCCAATCTTTCGCAGGGTGTTCGCCAGATATTGCGCGGCATTGCTGGCCTGCGGCCAGTCCGTGGACTGTAAAATGAGAACCGTTTCGCCAGCATATCCAGCCTCCTGCAAGAGATGCTTAGCTCTTTCCGGATCGCCCCCCTTTTTGTACCATCCCGTGTTTTCGTCGTTGGAATACGGGCTGCTGTTTCCAAATATTGATGTGACAGGGTGTATGTAGTTTGGATCAAATCCGGCCGCCAGCATAATTGCCTCCTGATCGATCAGGTGAAGCATCGCTTGCCGCATTTTTACGTTGTTGAACGGCTTCTGCAGGCAGTTCATGCGTAAGAACATGTCTACGCCCGCGTTGTTTATGGTCTCCAATTCAAGGTTGGGATCGCTTTTGATCACAGGGTAGAGTACTTGTGCCGGTAGTTGAACGAAATCGACCTCTCCCGCTTGGAGAGCCGCGAAGGCGGTCTGCTGATCGGAAATAACCTGCCCGACCACTCTATCAACCTTGACGACCTTTCCGCCGGCGTACCCATCTGCTGGTTCTTGGCGGGGTATATATTGTTCATTTCGGTCGTAGGTGAAGCTTGCGCCAGGCTTGGCCAGAGCCTGATTGAACTTGAATGGCCCGGATCCGATATTCGCGGTGACCTGCTCCGTTGGGGGAAGCTTCGCGTCTTTCTCGCGCATGATAGCTAGATAATACCCGACGGTCGATGCGGCGAGCAACGGTATGAGAAGCGGCATCGGTTCGTCGAGCGTGATCGTGAAGGTCTTCTCGCCTTGTTTCGATATATCCTTGACCTTCGACATGATCAGTTTGCCACCCGCATCCACCTGGCCCCAGCGTAGTATCGAGGCTACACAGTCCGCCGCGGTAACTGGGCTGCTGTCGTGGAAGGTCAGGCCATCACGGAGTTGGAATGTGTAGTTCTTCTTGTCCTCGGAGGCGCCCCACTTTCCCACCATTTGCGGTTGCGGAATCCCTTTGGAATCGATTTCGAAAAGCGTGTCGTAAATCGCTAAAGCATGGTTCTGTGCGCCAGTTGATGAGACGATCGGATCGAACACTACGATGTTCCCGTCTAGCACCCAGCGAACTGTCCGAGCGTCATCTGGCGATGTCCGTGCCCTAAGGATTGCCGGCACTGATAGCGCCGTTCCGGCGGCCAGACCTGTCTTGATAATTTCGCGTCTTGTGATTGTCATGCTCTGTTCCTCCTCTTTTTTGATTTCTCAGTGCTCATCCCAAAGCCCTTGGCTACTATCCTAGAGAAGTGCTGATAGAATGCTGACGGGCGGTGATTTCGGGATTGGCGATATCGTGTTCCGGCCAGAAGCGCGCTTTCCGGAACTCGAATTGGTGTTTTCTATAGTAGCCAACGCCAGGCGTATTCACGAGCACTGGCGTAGCTAGTCCAGCAAAGTTCGCAACAAAGTGGAAGCCTGATTTAACGACTATGAAGTCGAGATTTCCGATAACCACGTTTTGGCTCGTAAAAGCTGCTGGATCAGTAGTGTCAGCCGGGGTTGTGGTCAGTAGCAGTTGAATGCGGTCATCCACCCTAACGACCGCCGATGGTCCCATGGCACTGTGGGCGCCCTCGCCGACGGGGCCCTCCACAATGAAATTTCCGTCACTCACGTACTCAACAAGCCCGGTGACCAATCGAGGCGTGAAACCCGGCGTGAACCCTGCTCCTACAGACAGCGCAACAGTCGCACCTACGCCAGCCTCTATCGCCCGAGCCGCTGCGACTGGATCGGTGATAGGTACTGCACCGCGCAATCCCGGGTAACCATCGAGCGCGGCGGAAAGCAAAATGGTGCCGTCTCCCGGGGCGCCCGCAGCGACGCGATCCCCCATGTCACCGATCGCGAATGGCCGTTTATCCGGCGAACTCCGCACACGCTCGAAGACCTCGTCAACTGTCAAAAGGTCGTCCTTGAAGCGTTCGCGTTCGACCCAGAAGCGGGTCGCAAGGTCTACGGCGATGGAAGATGTGTCGGCGCTTGGGCCATCGCTTAGAATGGTGACAACCTGGCCGATTTCATCATCATCGGTAAAGCGGAACACGTTATAGATCGAGATATCCTTAATCGAAGGATGCAGAGCCGCGTATTCCCGTGCTTTTGCATGGATTTCGGCCAGCGGCCCAGAGCCGGTTTCACCCGCGCCCGGCAGGATCATAGGCACCCGCGCCGACACCGTGACCGGTGTAAGACGTCCCTCAAGCTGCTGGATCAGCAGTTCTGCGACTTTCTGGCCGCATTCGACAAAGTCCGTATGAGGGTTTTCCTTGCAAGCAATACAAATATCGGTGTTATCCAGCAAGCGGCGTGTAATATGGCCATGGAGGTCGAGTCCGATGCCGATAGGAACTTTCGAGCCGACAACATCGCGAAGCGCTTGAAGAAGATCGCCTTCGGCATCGGGCGTTTCCGTGGTTCCCATGGCGCCGTGAAGGTCCAAACCAATTGCATCAGGCTTGATGCGCCGAACCGCACCCAAAAGTTCCTCGCGCATACGCAAGTAGAAATCATGATCGACAAGGCCACCAGCGCCTCCGTTTGCCGAGAAAACCGGCTCAATATTTGCGCCGGCGGCGACAAGCGTTTCAGTCAGCCCCTTCAGCACGCCTGCTGGCGATCTTAGGATATCCCTACCACGTTCCACCACGAAGAGCTCCTCGTCGGCAGGCCTTGGATTCAGTCTGTTCGATTCCTGGCTGAAGTGGGCAACGAGAATGCGATAAGCTTTTGAGATTTCTGGCACTCGATCAATCCCTTGTTTGTAAGGTCATGGCCCAATCAGTTAGTTGGAGCGCGGCAAACCGGAAGTGAATTCTTACAGCCTGAACCGTTAGCCGGAACTACCGGTCGATGCCGCCAGGCAGGACCTCTTTGGCAACCTCAAGTTTCTGTCTGCTCGTCGGGTTCGAGGTTTCGTAGACGCGCTGCTCATGCGCAACGGCGTCGTCGATCGTAGACCGAGTTTCTGCGGACTGCTGCATTGTAGACGGTTCCCTATCCAGTGTTTCCCAAGCAGCATATGAATGCTAGTTTGTATCGCATGGAGAACGGACCCGAGAAACTCAGAATAGTTATTTGCGGCAGCGATTGATTATGCAATCGGTAGCCTAGCAGCCTGTCGGACTTGAGCCGAGGGCGGGGATACGATTCACTTTCATTTATTCGTCCAACTCTGGCGGGACGGTCGGGTGCGCCTGAACGTTCTTTAGATTCAAGTTGCTAACGAGAACGGTGAGCATCATCGGACGCACGCATGGGTGAAGCGCTACAGCCGGTTGCGCCCGATTTCAACCGCTCCATTCGGATCGAAAGCAGGACCGATGGGCTAAGGGGCGATCGCGGTGTGGTGCTGTTGCGGGAGGTCCTCGAACACAGCGGCATCGTGGATGACCTCGCGAGTGAAGGATCCGCGCCGCCAGAGAGGACGGCACGCATGACCTCGCCTCGCTTATTCGGCCCTGCGTGTTGCTGGCCGCGCAAGCCTGGCGCGACCACGACAATACGGACGCCCAGCGCCACAACCCGGCGTTCCGGTTGGCGACCAGTTCCTCGGCGGGTCTGACGCCGCTCGCGGAAGGCGGCGGCTGGCGTCGCAGCCGACCTTATCGCGGTTCACGGCGTTGATGGCAGAGGCAGCCAATCTCAAGTGCTGCGCGAGGCGGTTCTCGAGATGGCAGGGGATCCGGGCAGAGCGCGGCGGCAAGCGCCGAGTGCCTCACGCTGGATGTCGACAGCGCCCCCATCGAAGTCCATGGCCACCAGCCCAAGGCCGAGTGGAACGGGACGATCTTGAGCTTTTCGTCCTCGGACCAGATCGCTTCCAATGCGGAGAGTTCGCCGTGCTCCAGGCGACGAACAACATGATCGAGAGTCTCAAGCGCACGGGGCATCTTCAGCCCGACGAGTTCGTGGCGAATGCAATCGATCTGAGGATGCGGTATCGAGGGCGGCGCTCATGGGCGGTTCCCCGACGGCATCATGGAAAGCCAGCCACTGATGAGGCACTCCGTCGCCAGCGCACTGGAGAGCAACGCTGCTATCCGTGGACGGCGGCCGCGAATGTTGGGAGGCCATGTTCGCCGATAATCGGGGTGGACGCGTCGTTGCCTGCGCCCCTCCAAGACAGGATGGACGGCGATCAGCCTGCCGTTCTCGAAGATTCGGACCTCGTCCGCTGGCGAATGGACTTCGACCATCCGGCTTCGGGTCGCGTCGGGAACACTGTAGGCATTGCCGCCGACGCTGACCATGCCTTCTCGTGAGATCCGGCGCTCCAACTTCAGAATGACCGCGGCCTTCATCCGATCGTATAGAATCTCGCGCGGAACGCCCCCAATGGCCTCGGACGCGGCGACGTGGCAACGCAGCACGTCGGCAGGTTCCGATGCATGACGAAGCGCGTCCAGATGAGGCGGCTGTAGCCGAGCACCATGGAAAAGAACCAGACGATCCTCGGCGTCGTCGGTTCATCGGTGAAGACGATATGAAACTTCGATGACTGCCAGTGCTAGTTCAAATTAGACAGTTGCAACGCCCTCGATGCACGTCGTCACGTCGCCGCCGATCCAAATCTGGTCCTCGATCTTCTCCACATGAACACGTCCTTCCCTTCGAAGAACGGTACCCTGGCTGGCAATGTACGACGAGGGCGCGATGCCGTTTCCTACCAACCATTGGGCGATGCCAGCGTTTAGGCTGCCGGTTACAGGATCTTCAAAACCGGCCGCGGTAAAGGCACGCACCTCGAAATCCGCATCCCGCCCATCCTTCATGGGGTCCCAGGGAGCAACAACGCCGACCCGCAACCCGGAGAGCACGGCAAAATCCGGGCGCAGCGCCAAGACGTCAGCCCTGGAGCGTAGCAGCACAGCAAGCCAGCCAGGGCCATTGTCCACCCAGTTGGCGTCGACGATGTCATCGGAGGTCAATCGCAGACCTTTGATGGCTCGCGTGAGCGTCTCGAGTTCCACCGGGCCCGAGGGGCGCAGCTCGGGGCCTTCGAAAGCAAGCCGTTTTTTGTCGCGCCGAATGCGCATAAGTCCTGCTTCGCACTCCTGGATAATGTCACCACTCTTTGGCCGCCCACCGGAAGACAGCCAGACGTGACAACTCCCCAAGGTAGGGTGGCCCGCGAAGGGCAATTCAGCAACGGGCGTAGAGATGCGAACGCGGTAGTCGGCATCTGCCGACTACCGCTGTAGGAGGAAGGTCGTTTCGCTAAGCTTCGTCCAACTCGCGAAGGCAGCCATTTCAGACGGGGTCAAGGTATCTGCTCCGATGACAACCGCCAACGGGTTACTTAGCAAAGCTCTGGAGGAGAAAACATCAACCTACTGGAATGAAAACTTTGTGGTTCCGTGTCTCACGATGACATCCTGACGTTCTGAATTTATGCGGCCTTTCCGCATTTGGCGTGACTTTGGCGGACTGCCAATTCCACGGAAGCAGCTCCTCAACCCGTGCAACCGGCATGTCAGCGATGCGAGCGAGGACATCGGCAAGCCACGCCTGCGGATCGACGTCGTTGAGCTTGGCGCTCATGATAACCCGCCACCCGGGACGACGCAGTGCAGGTGGTGCAGTAGGTTTTGCCCCCAGGTGTGCAAAACAGCGAAGAAGCCGATCTCGGCGCCGAGATGCCGGGGGTCGGCGGCGATGGTGCGCAGCGTCTCGGCGGTGGCGCGGAACAGCAGGCCGTAGACGAGCGCCTTGTTCTGATAGGCGATGGCGGCAATGGCCTCCGGCAGCGTGAAGACGACGTGGAAGTACTGTGTGTCGAGCAGCTCGGCGCGACGATCCTCCAGCCATTGCGCGCGGGCCAGCATTGGCAGCGGGGACAATGCCTGTCACGGCAGCTGTTGACCAGATACTATTCAGTAGTTGCACGGCGTCATTTGGTCGGAAACGGGCGCCAAGATCGCCGGCGACTCCAGCCTTCTCGAGACCTTTACGCATCATCTCGACATCGGCGGCGGCATAGCGATGGGTTGTAGCGACCGGTGCGTGCCCGACCCAGGCTTGGATCGTCAGAAGGTCAACGCCCGACTGGAGAAGCTTCATGGCCAATGAGTGTCGGAAGATGTCCGGCGATATAGGCTTTTGGGCCAAGGCCGGCCTGATGGTCACGGCCTGGGCCACCGCTCGCCGCACGATGTGGATCCCGGCAGCGCCAATGGTCGTTTGCTTCTGGGTCTGAAGGGAACCATCTCCGGGCTTGAGCTACATACAATCCGAAGCCGTTTGACAGCAGGTCTGCTTGCCAAGGCTGAGCGCGGCGAACTTGCCCTCATGCTACCGGTTGGTTTGGTGCGCGATCCGAGCGGGGTGGTCGTAAAAGATCCTGATCTCGGTGTTCAAGAACGGCTCGGGCTTGTGTTCCGGACATTCCTGAAGTTCCGTGCCGTCGCTAAGGTTATGCGCGTCTTGAACGATCGGGACCTGCCCTTGCCTCGCCGCGACCGGTTTGGCGAACTGCGCTGGGCGCGAGCAACGGTCTCAGCGGTGGCTGCGATCCTAAAGAATCCCGCCTATGCCGGTGCCTCCGTTTATGGACGGACCCGCTTTCGTGCCGCCGGGCGTGACGGCGGTTCAGAGGCAAAAATACCCAAGGATATCAAAGCTGGCGCATCATCGTGAAGGATCGCTATCCCCACTACATCGACTGGCCAACCTATGAGAAGATCCGCGATATCGGGCGAGACAACAGAGCCGTTCCATTCACCTTCGAGCGTGTCGGCGACGAGACGGTTACTAGGATCGACAAGCATGAAGCGGCGCTGAGCGAGCTCGGCTTCCGTTTGGGCGCGTTCGATCGCGCGACAGCGCAGCCGATCTGCCTCTTCATGACGGGCTTGGATCTCTTTGCGGACTTCGAGCGCGAGTTCGACTGCCGCCGGCGTCATCTGCTAGCAATCAGCATGCCGATGGCTTCATCGACGGGAGGCCCGGCGGTCGACTGACATGGGCTCCCCACGATTGATGCGGGCACGATTACAGATGGGAACCACCAAGCTTCACGTTCGCTTCAAGGGTGGCAAAATCCAGGCGGTCACCACCGTGAACCCCAAATCCTCCGCTCAGCAGATCAAGACAAAGCCCAGTATCGTTGAACTGATCGACAAGCTTCTCGATGATTACATTTATCCCGAGATCGCCGAGATTCTGAACCAGCAGGGCCATCGCCCAGGTGGAACGGCACGTCGCGGCTGCGACAATGCCCGCTTTACACCTCTCAAAGTCGCCTATCTCATCCATGAACATAAGCTGGGATCACGATATGATCGACTGCGACAGCGGGGAATGCTGACAAGGCAGGAAGCGGCAGTGCACCTCAACATCAGCGGGTAAACCGTCGCCAGATGGGGCAAGTATGGCCTCGTCACCAGACATGCCTACAACGGGCACTACAGCCTATACGAAATGCCTGAGGGAGATCTGCCGCGAAAGCAATGCAGCCGATGGAACCAACTTGAAGATCGCGCTGCTGCGCGCCGACAAACGCAAACTGAGCCAAAAACAAATCGCATTCCATCCGTCAAGCTGGTTTGAGCATTCAGCGACCCTTTCCGGCTTGCGGGACAGGCAAACCGGCTGAACTGATTGGCTGGATCCGCCCTCACCGCCCTGTCCTTCGGAGCTATCCAGTGCTGGGAGCAGGGTTGTCTGCGCGGTCGACAAATGTCGCCGCACAATGGTTTTCGCAGGTGGGATCTTCCTGATGTTCGAGGCGCAGTCTCAACGAGCTGCAGCCACCAGAAGCGGAATGATCCTGCCCACGTCCGCAGCAGGGACGCTCAGCAGCCAAAGTTAGATGGCGCGCTGAGGGACGAAGGCTGAGGGTCTCCTATATGGTCGCGCCAGCCGATGCGTTGAACACTTCTCCTGTCTTGAGCATGCTGTGCATGATGACCGCGAGTTTCCGGGCGACGGCCACGGCGGCCCGTTTGAAGCCAAGTCGCTGCGCAGCTTAAGTCCCCAACGCTTGAGACTGCTCTCCGTCCTGGCACTGGTTCTCGTCAGAAGCACTGTCGCTGCTTCATAAAGCAGCCCATGTAAACGATTGTCACCCCTTCGCGAGATATGGCCGTCATAGTCGACCTCGCCTGACTGATAACGCCGGGTTGTCAGCCCAAGCCAGGCGCCCACCGAGCGCGACGTTCGAAAGTTTTCTGGATTTTCAATTGCTGTAACGTAGGACACCGCTGTTACCGCGCCGATTCCCGGCATCGTCATCAATAGCTTCGTGGCTTCGCTCCGACGGGCCACTATAAGCAACTGGCGACCAA